>CAYGTY010000097.1:0-22553 GCA_964352825.1 uncultured Anaerolineaceae bacterium | reverse complement strand
ATTTTGGCTGTGGATACACACGGCTTTTGTAATTATTTCAGCTATCACTCGCCGCATATCCTAAATCTAATGGTAGGGTAATTCTAAAAGTCGTGTACTTGTTTATTTTACTGTCAAGTTCTATATGTCCATCCATCAACTCCACCAAGTTTTTTACAATAGACAACCCTAAGCCAACGCCAGATGTTCGATGGTCATTAGTTACTTGTACAAAATCATCGAAAATAGCTGAATAAAAGTCAGGTGCTATACCTATTCCTGTATCAGTTACAAAGATGATTAGTTTATCCGTATCAACTTCCAAGCCTAATGTGACCGACCCGACCTGTGTATATTTGATTCCGTTGACCATCAAATTTGATATGATTTGTCTGAGTCGCTCTTCATCATGATATACAGTGGTAGGTATTTGTTCACTAAATTCGAGGTGAAGCATGATACCCTTTTCTTTTGCTTGAATTTGAAGATCGCTAAGTGTTGTTGTGGCTAATTCGCTCAAGTCTACTTCTGTAATGACAAGCTCCAAACTGCCAACAGCAAGGCGTGAGAGGTCTAGAACACTATTGATGAGGATTTCTAGTCGCTTACTATTCGCCATACAGCGTTCAGCCATATGTTGATTATCATTATTTAACTGGTGGCTATACAGCATTTCTCTTAAAAATCCGATAATAGCATTAAGGGGTGTACGTAATTCGTGGCTCATATTGGCTAACAATAAATCTTTTGTCTGGTTTGCTGTTTCGGCAGCTTGGCGGGCTTCTTGTTCTTGAACGACCAACTTTTCGAGCTGTTCCTGTACATGTTTACGATATGTGATGTCAGTTGCTATTCCTAATAATTGGACATCGTCATTTTCACTCAGAACCAATGGGATTTTGATGGTCTGATACCATTGTGTTTCGCCACTAGCATGGGTTACAGGTTCTTCAGCTATGAATTTGGGTTTGCGACTGCGCAAAACTTCAAGGTCATCTCTACGGATTTTTACGACCTCTTGTTGGTTCGGGTTAAAATTAATGTCCAGCTTTCCTACCATCTCATCCACTGTTGACCCATAGGCATCGGCAAGCGATTGGTTCACTAAGGTGAAGTAGCCATCTTTATCTTTTGCGAATACAAAACTGGTATTCAAGTCAATGACTTGGCGTAAAAATTGATGTTGCCGACGAAGTTCATCTTGGGCTTTTTTGCGTTCTGTAATGATTTCGGTATATAGAATCAATCCCCCTATTTGTCCATCACGATACATCCATGGACGCATCTCACGGCTAATCCATTCAATAGTGCCATTGAGTCGTTGAAAAAGTACGGCATCATCATGGTGAATATGTCCGAGTAGGCATTGCTGGTGGATGGTCTGCCATTCCCTACTGATTTCGGGAAAGACTTCATAATGACTATGCCCAATAATATCTTGCCCTTCTAACTGATAATCTCTCATCCAGCGATTGCTGACAAAAAGATAGCGCATCTCTGTATCAAAGATTGCAACGGCTAATGGCAAGTGCTTTGCAAGCTGTTCATATATATATTTGACATCTTCAATCGAGTCGAATGAATCCATGATCATAACTCCAAATAAAAAGAGAAGGGCATAATACCCTTCCCTCTCAATTTATATCTTAGTTGTGTAGAACCTATTCGGTATCAGATACTGGAATATGAATGATGACAATAAATGCCAAGGTGCAAAGCCCGAGCAACACAAATCCATATTCATAAAGTTTGATATTCCAAGATTGTAGCATCCCTAGAATACCAATGAACATACCAACGACTGTCACTTGTTCTAGCAATTTCAAGGGATGCGTCTTTTGTATGACAAGTGATGCTAGTGTACCCAAGAAACCAAGACCTAAGGTGACCAACCCCAGCGTATATACGAATTCAAACCCACTCTGATAGACGGCAGCTACACCAATGATGAGTAAAATATTTGCAATCCGTCTCAATGCGGACGCATCCACTCCCATCATGGTTTGTGTTTGGCTAGTCATATTTAACATCCACATGTTGTCCAGATTCAGCCGATTGGATAATGGCATCACATATGACAGCATTACGATAGCCATCAACAAAAGTCGCGCCATAAGGTGCTATAGCTTCATCATTGACAATAGCATTAAAGAAATGATGGAACTCATGTACAAAGCTATGTTCCCAACCGATGGTATGCCCGTGTGGCCACCAGTTTTCCCAATATGGATGATGTGCTTCTGTGACCAACACATTATGGAAACCCTGTGTTGTATCAGGTTGTTCACCCTTCCAGAACACATTCAGTTCATTCAAGCGTTCTAGGTTAAACTGAATCGTGCCATTTTCCGCATTAATTTCAAAGCAATTGAAGTTCTTACGACCTTGTGCAAACCGTGTTGCTTCAACTGTACCCAAAGCTCCATTTTCAAAATCGAGTAACGCGACAAAGCCATCATCTACATCGGATTTGACCATACCACCAGAGCCATCAGGGCGTTCCGTAATCCATGTCCGCGCCAAGCCTGAGACTGATTTGGGTTCGCCAACAAGGAAACGGGCAAGGTCAATCACATGCGCACCTAAGTCACCTAATGCCCCACTGCCTGCAACATCTTTGCGGAAACGCCAGCTCGATGGCATCTCTTTGTCCATGCCCCATTCTTGCAGATAAACCGCACGCCAATGATAAATTTTGCCGAGCTTACCACTTTCAATCAGTTTCTTGGCTTGTTGGATTGCAGGAACAAAACGGTAATTGAAGGCGACCATATGCTTCACACCTGCAGTTACAACTGCATCTAACATGGTTTTGGCTTCTTCTGCGGTACGTGCTAAGGGTTTTTCGCAAAATACATGTTTGCCAGCTTGGGCTGCGACAATTGTCGGCTCTGCATGGGCATCATTTGGGCCACCATTATCAAATACATGAATATCATCATTGGCAATCATATCGCGCCAATCGGTATAAGCATTTTCATAACCAAAACGTTTGGCTGCTGCTTGAACTGCACTTTCGTTACGTCCAGCAATCCCAACAAGTTTTGGAATCGCAACAGGCGGATACATCATATAAGGGATTGTCTTGAAGGCATTTGTATGGGCTTTACCCATAAAGGCATATCCCAACATCCCAATTCCAATTTCAGGCGCATCCCCTTCTGCTCCAGTGCTTGCTTGACTGGTAAATGAGCTACTTACTTGTTTTTCGTCTGACATGTTTGTCTCCTCTATATACCTTTATTCATCACCAAAAGCAGAATCGAATGCGAAACCTGATGCTTTGAAATCATTGCGTTTTACCCAAGCAGCGGATTCTGTCGCTCCAAATTCACGATCCATACCACTATCTTCCCATTCAACTGATAGAGGTCCCTCATAACCAATGCGATTCAAGGCGCGAATCATGGCATCAATATCGAGGTCACCATGCCCAGGGGATACAAAATCCCAGCCACGACGATGATCGCCGAAATTCAGGTGTGAGCCTAAAATACTGCTGACATTATCAAGTGTGACTTTTGAATCTTTGACATGTACATGGAAGATACGGTCTGCAAAGCGGTCAATGAATTTTGCAGGGTCGAATAATTGATGGATGAAATGACTTGGGTCAAAGTTGAAACCAAAGGATTCATGATGCCCCAATGCTTCGAGGGTCTTTTCGGCTGTATAAATATCGTATGCAATTTCCCCAGGGTGTGCTTCTAGTGCAAATTTGATACCAAGTTCTTTATAAACATCTAAAATCGGAATCCAGCGTTGGGCAAATTCTGCAAAACCAGCATCGATCATTTCGTCAGATGTTGGTGGGAAACGGTAAATCAAATGCCAAACAGGACTACCAGTAAACCCATTAACCACGTCTACCCCAAATGCTTTTGCAGCGTGGGCTGTTTTCTTCATTTCTTCAGCGGAACGTTCACGGACACCATCAGCATCACCATTTCCCCATAAACGGTCTGGTAAAATAGCACGGTGCCGTTCATCAATATGAGCCTCTGCTACACATTGCCCGACCAAGTGATTACTAATTGCGTAACACTTCAAGCCATGTTGTTCCAAAATATCTTTGCGTGATTGAATATAACCGTCATCGTCAAGAGCTTTATCCACCTCAAAGTGGTCGCCCCAACATGCCAGTTCCAAACCATCATATCCAAAACTTTTTGCCTTTTCAGCGAGTGTTTCGATTGGTAAATCTGCCCACTGTCCAGTAAATAAGGTTACAGGTCTTGCCATAAGATTTTTTCTCCTTAATAAATTGTTTGTTGAGTTACTGCATCGAACACATGGGTTCGTTCGATATCAAACATAAATTCAATAGAATCGCCTGTTTGTCCTTTAAAATCAGGCTCGGCACGTGCTTTAATCGAATAATCTTTTAAAGCGACATCAACGAAAGTTCGATCTCCTAATGGTTCTAATACAAAGATTTCACCTTTTATAGATTCACCACGAGGGTTAATTATAATATCTTCTGCTCGAACACCAAATTTTAATTTTTGTGGACTAGATGCCTTTGTCAATGTACTGAGTTGTTCATCA
This sequence comes from uncultured Anaerolineaceae bacterium, assembly GCA_964352825.1. Taxonomy (GTDB): domain Bacteria; phylum Chloroflexota; class Anaerolineae; order Aggregatilineales; family Phototrophicaceae; genus UBA6055. The sequence continues at coordinate 18,026 of CAYGTY010000097.1, read as the reverse complement.
GTCGGTGTCATTGTCCATGATTTATCATTAGCAATAAGTTTACGTTCGCCAGCATCAAAAAAACAGTCGATAACATTCATTCGTGGATTACCCACAAATTGAGCGACAAAGAGATTTGCAGGATGATTATAGATGTTTTCGGGTGTATCAATTTGTTGGATGACTCCCTGATTAAGAACGGCAATACGATCTGCCATTGTCATCGCTTCAACTTGGTCATTGGTTACATAAAAGAAGGTGATGTCGAGTTCTCGTTGTAGCCGTTTGAGTTCAGCACGCATTTCGACACGCAACTTAAAATCAAGATTAGTTAATGGCTCATCCATGAGAAACATACGGGGTTGACGCACCATTGCTCGTCCCAAAGCGACACGTTGTTGTTGCCCACCTGACATATTTGCTGGGCGACGATCTAATAGCTCTGTGATTTGTAATAGCGAGGCAATTTCCCGAACCCGATTATCAATATCTTTGGAGGACATTTCACGTGCTTGCAAAGGGAATGCCATATTTTCGTAAGCTGTTTTACGTGGATAGAGGGCGTATGTTTGGAAAACAAATGCAACATCGCGTTCTGCTGGGCTTGTGCTGGCTACATTTTCTCCATCCATCAGTACAGTGCCACTATCTAGCTTTTCTAAACCTGCGATACAGCGCAAAGTCGTCGTTTTACCTGCTGCTGTTGGTCCTAATACGACCATAAATTCCCCATCATTGACCTGAAAGGATACATCTTTAAGAGCTTGAATCTTGCCGAAGCGTTTGCTCAAGCCAGAAACTTCTAAACTAGACATAGGCAAACATCTCCTCTGGAATAATAGATTGCTCAGTGGATACATCAAATAGATGAATCCGATCTGGATTAATTTTCAATGCAACAGATTCGTCTATATCCAGTTTAAGACGAGGTGGCGATTTAACATTAAACCGAAAACCATAGGATTCAATCAGGTAATTGGTTTCATCACCAAGGGGTTCACGCAATAAGACACGACCCGATAAATCAACATCATCGTCATCATGATGTGCAATTGATATATCCTCAGAGCGAACACCAAAATACACCTCTTGCCCTTGTTTCAATATGCTAGTCATTGCAGGCGGTAGATTATATTGGAATGTCTCTGCACCCCTATCATTGACAACTTTTCCATCAGATACATAGCATTGAACAATATTCATAGGCGGTGACCCGATAAACGTCGCTACAAATAAGGTCTGCGGATGCCGATAAATGTTATATGGGGTATCGACTTGTTGTAGAATCCCTTTATCTAAGACAGCAATACGGTGGCTCATGGACATTGCTTCAATTTGGTCATGTGTTACATAGACCATCGTTGTTGCGAGTTCTTGCTGTAAGTGTTTAAGCTCAACACGCATATCGCCCCGTAAGGAAGCATCCAAGTTGGTCAGTGGCTCATCCATCAAAAACACTTGGGGTTTGCGTACCATCGCGCGCCCTAAAGCGACCCGTTGTTGTTCGCCCCCTGGTAAACGCCCCGGACGTTTTTTCAGGAGATGGTCAATTTTCAATCGGCTGGATACATCCATCACCCGTTTTTTGACTTCATCCGCTGGTAAATTTTGAGCGCGAAGTGGAAACGAAATATTATCGTAAACCGAAAGATGCGGATACAGTGCATAAAATTGAAATACAAAGGCAATATCTCTATCCCCTGCTCGTAAATCATTGACCAAGCGGTTTCCAATATGAATATCACCACTGGTTTGAGTATCTAACCCTGCAATCATGCGGAGCGTCGTTGTTTTACCGCACCCCGATGGTCCAAGTAGCACAAGGAATTCGCCATCCGCAATATCCATACTCAAGTCTTTGACGGCGACAATATCTTCACCAAATTTTTTCGTAATATTGTTCAGCGTAACTTCTGCCATGTCTAAGCTCCCTACCGACGAACTGCGCCGAATGTGACACCCCGTAAGAGATGATTACGGACAATAAAAGTGAATATGATAACAGGGATAACATAGACAACCGATGCCGCTGCTAAACGTCCCCACTCAACCGCTCCAACCCCAATAATACTGTTTAGGAATGGCGGGACAGTGGCTGCTGCGTCACGATTGAGGAAGTTTGCGAGTACAAATTCATTCCATGAGACAATGATCGAAAAGACAGCCGTTGCTGCCATTGCTGGGATTGCTTCTGGCAATACAATTTTATAGATAGCTTGAAAACGTGAATAGCCATCCATCATTGCCGCATCTTCGTATTCTTTCGGAATCTCGTCGAAGAAGCCTTTCATAATCCACACGACAAAGGGCAGATTAAATGCCGTATATAAGAGGATAATCCCATGATAACTATCGCGCAGACCGAGGTCGCTAAATAATACAAATACAGGGATTAAGACCACAATCGGCGGTAACATACGAGTACTCAAAACGAAGAACATAAAATCATCTTCAAGCGGAATCGTAAAGCGAGAGACCGCATATGCAGTCAATGTCCCAATTAAGACAGCTAAAATTGTTGAGCCACCTGTGATGATGATACTATTAATTAGCCTATCGCGGAATTCACTGACATTCGCACTGGAGGTGACTGTACTCCCATCACCTGACTCCTGCGACCCACCGATTAAAACATCAGTATAGTTATCAAATGTTGGATTAAATTCCAGATACGGGATATAGCTTGGTGTGGTTGAAACAATATCCGCCCGTGTTTTAAAGGAAGAAATTAAAATCCAATACAATGGGAACATAAAGAAGATAAAAATAAGTCCTAAGACAACCCAAAAGCCAACTCGTTTTAAAAGCTCCATTATTCGCCTCCCTTTAAGCTATTCAATTGACGAATTAAGAGGTTCGCGAGAGCGATAATCACGACTAGCATGATATAGCCATATGCAGACCCGAGTGCTGTATCTTGCTGTTTGAAGGCAACATCATAGACATATAAGCCCGCAGTCTGTGCCGCACGTCCAACACCACCACGATCACCCACAAGAACAAATATAATGTCTATCATTTTATAAGCATCCATAATGCGGAAGATAATGCCTATCATCAGTAAGGGGGCGACAATTGGTAATGTGATATGACGGAAGCGGAACCAAGCACCAGCGCGGTCAACTTCAGCCGCTTCATATAGATATTTGGGGACGGCTGATAACCCTGCTAAGGCAATCAACATCATAAAGGGTGTCCACATCCACACATCTACTAAAACCACGGACCACGGAATGATATTACGGTCGGCTAGCCAAAGAACCGTATCAAACCCGAACACATCATTGATATAGTAGTTAATAATGCCGTCACCCTGCATCATAAATCGCCAAAATAGCGCGACAACAACGGGCGATAACATCATCGGGATGAGCATCATCGTCATCAACACCCCCCGTCCAGCAAACTTACGATTTAATAACATCGCAATGCCAAATCCCAGAAGGGTCTGGATAATCACACTGGGAACGACAATCTTGCCAGTGACAACAAAACGTTCCCAAGGGCGATCTTCCGTCATAAGTTCGGAATAATTTTCTATTCCAACCCCAACAATCTCCTGATTCCGATTGAGTGTTTGGTTGGTAAAACTAGCGGTCAGCGACCAAATTAAAGGATAAATCGCAATAAATAATAAGACAATCAATGTCGGTGATATAAATAAAAAAGAGAGTTTTCTATCTGTCAAAAAGCTAAACTTCGGTCTCAGCCCATTAGGTGAGGGCTCTGGTAATGTTGAATTCTTTACGTTGCTCATAAAATTTTTCTCTTCATTTCTTCAAAGACCCACTTCAATTGTTATCTGATCAACCGCTGAGGTGAGCCTTTAAAATTTCTAAGGCTTAGTAAATGAGGGAGAATACAAGGACTCCCCCTCATTGTAAAATTATGTAACGAAATTATTCGCCGTATGCGTCGTCAAGAATTTCTTGATGTTCTTCTGCAATCAAATCAAGGGCTTCGGCTGCATCCATTTGTCCAGTAATCGCAAGATTGATATACTCTTGTTGAATACCGAGCATTTCTTGATATTCTGGTAAGTTCCAGAAATCTTTTACGTATTGGAAAGCTTCTGCAAATGAAGGGGCATACGCTGCGGAGTTCAAGAATTCATCACTTTCTAGGATAGAAATACGCCCAGGGAAACCACCTTCAGCAGCCCACCGGAGTTGAACATCATCAGATTGTAACCATTCGATAAGCGCAAGACCTGCTTCTTGATTTTCGGAGTATGCACTGAGGCTGATACCCATACCACCGAGGCTGATGAAGTGTTCTTCTGCCCCAGGGATAACAGCAAAGCCAATGTTGTCGGCTTCTGCACAACTATCTGTACTGGTGAATGCACCACCAAAGCCGTACCAGATTTCAACCATTGCGGTTGTACCATTACACATCGCGCCAACTACTTCATCAAAACCAAAGCTGCCCGCACCATCAGGAGCGGTTGCCCATAATTCAGATGCAAAATCAATAGCGGCAACGCCTGCGTCACTATTCAAGACACCTTCAACTTGATAAGTTTCAGAATCCCATAACTCACCACCAAATGACCAAAGAATGTGATTCCATGTTGTTGCGACCAAATCACCATCAGGACTCCAATGTGTTGCGAAACCATTCTCAATCAAGTCACCGTCTTTAAGCGCTTGTGCTTGTTCAAGTAGTTCTGCCCAGCTTGTTGGTGCTTCAAAGCCAGCTTCTTCAAATACATCTGTACGGTAAACAAGCATGCGTGTATCTGTCATCATTGGTACGGAGTAGAATTGTCCGCTACCTGCTGGAACTTCACCATAAGCAGCTAATGCCGCAGGAACATAGTCATCAACAGGTAATGTTTCGTTCATCCAATCGGTCAAGTCAACGAGGTGTCCACCAGAAACGCCAGCACCCATAAATTGGCTATCAAGGATTGGTAAGTCTGCACCACCACCTGCGGAGAAATCTAGGAAGATTTGGTCATACCATTGCCCAATTGGAACACAGGTAACAGTTACTGTCGCATCTTCATAATCATCAGTGATGGTATCTAGTAGGTCACACGGGGGCCATGCAAACCAGATAATCGATAATTCTGTATCTTGTGCTGTTGCTGGAACAATCAACAACGCAATTACCACAAATAAAACAATCTTACGTACTGCGAGATTCATAATACTCTCCCTTTTAAAATATATATATAAATAGATTATTTCAGCTTAGATTAGCTGAATTTAATCACAATTTGGATTGATTAAGACTTCCCTTCAACAACAAAAATATGCTCTGCAACAAGTGCGATGATACCTGTAATTGTTGCTTCATTCCCCAAAGGTGCGATGTCAACTTGAAGGTGTTGTGTTGATGATGACTGTGAGAATGTTAGGATATTACGTCGGATAGAAGCCAAAAATGGATGCCCCCATTGCTGGGCTAATCCACCAATTAATATAATTTCCGGGTCAAGAACTGTAACCAATGTTGATAAGGCTTGACCAATTTGTAATGCAATATTTTCAATGAAGGCTTGTGCAACTTTATCACCTTCTTGTGCTGAGATACTTAAATCTTCAAGGTAGTTCTGGTCAAAATCACCATCATGCCACTTTATTGCTAGACCACCAAGTTCAGTCATTGTGTTATCGGACATGATCTTCAGATTATCAATATCACCCGCGCGTCCATTTGCGCCACGATAGATTTCTCCACCAATGATAATTCCTGCACTGACTGTTTTCCCAACATTGATATAAATAAAATCTTTATGTAATTTACCTCGTCCTCGGCGTAACTCTGCAAAAGCCATCGCATGAGAATCGCGTTCAATCATTACGACTGCATAAGGAAATAGCTCACGGACAAAACTCTCGATTTGGTATCCGCCCCACCCCGGTAATACAGGTGTGTCATAGAGTGTACCTTCGACACCGTTTACTGCACTAGGTAAGGTAATGCCAATACCGTAGACTTTCTCGATAGGTATATTTAAGCGTTGCATACGTTTTGATACGGAATCAGAGATTTGTTGCAGTATATGTATCGGTTGGATTGTATTCTCTAGGGGTATCTTTTGTCTGCTGCGGATGGTTTCACTAAAGTCAACAATTGCAATTTCCAATTGATTAACGCCAATTGCGATTGCCACAAAATATCCAAAAGATGGATTGAAGAACAACTCTTTTGTGCGTCGCCCACCTGTATACTCGCCAATGCTTTTTTCAAGGATAATATCATCAGCAATGAGGTCATTTGCAACTTTGGTAAGTTTGGAAGGAGAATATTCAATTAGTTCTGCAATTTGTGTTCGAGCCAACTGCCCATTAATACGCAATGCACGAACAGCCAAAAATTGGGCATTGTTAAGTGATATAGGGGCTGTAGGTTGGGTTGTTGACTGAAATGGGTTTTGCATAAAATTTTAGTAAATTTAAATTTTTATATTTATTAATCAATAGAATAAATGAAGCCTTTAATTTTGTCAAGAAACTACTTACTTTATTTTATAAAATAAGTAAGGATAAAATAGAAATATCTTTATCTTGGGGATTACAACAAAATATGACCATAAGGTATGATTACGAGAACGGTTGCTTGCAAAAGTTGAGAAAGTTTATATGCGATGGTAAATACAGTTTTGGTTGTAGAAGATGATCCTGATGGTCAAGAAATTCTGACTCGTATGTTATTTCGTGCAAATGTAGCAGTCGAAGTAACGGGTGATGGTGAGGATGCCTTAAAGATTTTATCAGTTGAAGACCACGCTGTTGTACTGATTGACCTAGCTTTACCTGGGATGGATGGCTTTGCTTTGGTCAAGGCAATCCGCGCTCAAGAGCAATTTGTGACATTACCTTGTTTAGCAATTACGGCTTTCCATACGCCAAAACTTAAGCAACTTGTGATGCAATCAGGTTTTGATGGTTATTTTGCGAAACCGCTAGATGATCAGAGGTTGGTTGCAAAAGTCCAAGACATCCTCAATACAACTCCATAATATGAACTCAGTCTAACCCTCAGAATACAGATTCATAAGAGTAATAATTAGCCTCAATTTGATATATGGTGCTAATTTGACTTTAAGTGTGGGTCGAGGATGTCTCGCAAACCATCACCTAAGAGATTGAAGCCTAATACAGTCAACATAATAGCTAAACCGGGAAATAAAATTAACCACGGTGCGATTTCTGCTAATCCGCGATTTTCGCTCAACATCAATCCCCATGATGGGTCAGGCGGTTGTGTGCCAAGTCCTAAAAAGCTCAGACCTGCTTCTGTAATCAATGCCCAAGATAGTGCTAACGTGACTTGAACAATCAATACAGTCCGCATGTTGGGGAAAATATGAAAGAGGATAATACGTAAGTCAGTTGCACCAAGACATCTAGCAGCGGCAACAAACTCAGCGTTTTTGAGTGCAAGTACAGGACCTCGGGCAACCCGTGCAAAAATCGGTGTATAGACAACTGTAATAGCCAAAACTGTGCCTGTTAAGCCAGCCCCAATAATCGTCACAATCAATAAAGCCAATAATAGACTGGGGAATGCAAACAGAATATCCATCAAGCGCATGAGGATTGTGTCCACTGTTCCACCTGTGTAACCTGCAAAGATACCGATGATTGTACCAATTAAGGTTGAGATAGAGACAGCAATCACAGCGACTTGTAGTGAGTTTGCCCCACCGCGCATGACACGACTCATAATATCGCGCCCAAATTGATCTGTGCCAAATCCATATATTTCACTCGGTGGTTTGAGTCTATCAATCGGGTGTTGTTCTAAAATGGGATAAGGAGTTAGTTCCAATAAACCGAGAATACTTGTGACAGAAAATAAGATAACAAGAATCAAGCCAATACTACCACTACGGTCTTTTAACAAGCGGAATAACAAGGGGGATGCCTTTTTTGTCGTATCAGTTTTAAATTCTTGAGATAATGTTTCTATTTTAGCGGTCATAAGATACTCGTGGGTCAATTATCCCATAAATCATATCAACAATAAAATTAATCACAATGAAATTAAATACAATGAAGAGTGCTACACCTTGTACTAGAGCATACTCGCGCTGGTTGATGGCATTAATTGCTAGTCGTCCAATTCCAGGTAAAGCGAAGATTTGCTCAGTGATAAACGCACCCCCTAATAAATAACCAAACTCAACACCGATTAGTGTGACAACAGGGATAAGCGCATTCCGCAGAGCATGACGCAGAACAACCGCCCGTTCTGATAAACCTTTACTACGTGCTGTTCGTACATAACTTTCAGTCAAGACTTCTAACATCGCCGAACGGGTCATCCGCATCACAGAAGCGGCAAATGAAAATCCCATCGTAATGGCAGGGAATATCAACTGCTGGATATTGACGACAGGGTCTTCAAAGAAATCTACATAATTCCCTGAGTTCGGCAAAATACCAAAAAATACCGATAAGACATAGATAATCAAAGTGCCCAGTAAAAAGTTGGGGATTGATAAACCCAGCATCGAAAAAACGCGACCGAAGAAATCAATCCATGTATTGCGTTTGAGAGCGGATACAATTCCAATCGGAATGCCGATCATCAGAGCTATCAAAACAGAGAAAATGGCTAATTCTAATGTGACGGGAAAGCGTTCTAAGACAAGCGGTAAAACTTCACGACCTTGACGAATCGAAAAACCGAGATTGCCTTGTAAAGCACTCGATAACCAAGTGAAATATTGCTCAACTACAGGTTTATCAAGCCCATAATAGCGCTCTAAAGAAGCCCGCTGTTCATCCGACAGCATCCCTGCTTCTGTACCGAGTTGGGCTGTGATTTGGTCACCGGGGACGAGTCGTATTGCACCAAACACCAATATACTGATGCCAAAAAGTGTAATCAGTGAAGCCAGCAAACGGCGAATGAGATATTGTTGCATGGGCGATACCTATCAATTGATTAATGGGTAGGCAAGCAAAGTCACCTACCCATAGAAAAGACTAGCGATTCAGGCTAACGCCTGCTATGTAGTATAAGGAGTCATTAGCTGCAGGTTCCCAGCCACTGACATAAGATTGATGTGCAGTGTAGCTATAACCTGCATACAACCAAATCCAAGGACTGGTTTCTGCAAGGTGTGTTTGGAATTCACTGAAGATTTCAAAACGTGCGTCTGGGTCGGTTTCAACTTGACCCCGTTTCATCAAATCATCCAATGTATCATCGATATAACCAGCAGTTTCTTGGAAGCGTGCATCATATTGCCAGTAACGGGAGTACATGGTGTATGGATCAACACGTCCACCATTGAGTGCTGCTGCTGCCATAAAGTCACCAACCAACCAACGGTCAACATATGCAGAGAATTCGAGTGCTTCGATTTCTACTGTGATGTTGATGGCTTCAAGTTGTGATGCAATGACTTGCGCGATAGATGATGCAACAGGTGGTTCTGCATTTGCAAGCATAACAGTTAGTGTGAAACCGTCTTCTAAGCCCGCTGCTGCCATTAATTCTTGTGCCTTTTCAATATCTTGTTCATAGCAGAAGAGGTCTTCGGTAGGCAGTGCGAAACTTGCCATAGTCAATGGACCTGTCACGCGACCTTCACCAAGTGCTGCCGAATCAACAACTTCTTGACGACTAATTGCACAGGAGATTGCTTGACGAACTTCGAGTTGGTCAAGGGGTTCAACCGCTGCACGTAATTGAAGAACATTGTAAGACAATGTTGGTGTGCGATGTAAGGTTACATCAGCATCATCAATCAAAAGTGTACCGACCAATGGATCATTGACGAGTGCGAAATCAACTGTGCCTGCGCGTAATGCTGCGAGAATAGATGTTTCATCAGGGATGATACGGATTTCGATACCATCGACAAATGGACCTTCGCCCCACCACTCAGTATTTGCGCTCAAGGTTGTGGTTTCATCAGGTGTCCATGTATCCAAAACAAATGGACCTGTACCGACTGTTACCAGTGCTGGGTCTTCATTTGCAATCACATCAGAGGACAAGATAACAGCATTGGTGCTTGCCATTGCGGAAAGAAGCGGGACATCAGCTGTATTTAAATTAAAGACAACGGTTAAATCGTCAGGAGCTTCCATTGAATCAATGCTGAGGTAGTTTGTCCGTGCAGCCGAAGCGGTTTCTTCATCAAGAATACGCCCAAAGCTCGCAATCACATCATCTGCCCCAAATGCTGACCCATCATGGAAAGTCACACCTTCACGCAAGTTGAATGTGAGTGTCATACCATCATCAGAGAAAGCCCAATCTGTAGCCAATGCAGGTTGTAGGTTTAAATTAGCATCGGTTATAACCAGTGGTTCATAGATGAGTTCCAACAAACGGAGTGATGAAAAAGCGGTTTGTGTGTGGGGGTCGAGACCTGTTGCATCCACAGCACGCGCCATAATCAATGTATTGCTTTGCGCCATGATCGATCCACTCATCACGAGTAATAAAAGAATCGTACATAATTTAGCAAATTTCTTAGGTAGCATTGTACCCTCCTAAAATATTTTTTAACGTCGCTCAATTGTAGTGAAAAATTTGAATATTACCATTACGCTCCTTCTAGTTTTTTATGAAAAATGAATTCTGTCACATCAGGTAAAATATAATTTGGAATTGCCCCGATGTGTTCATAACCGTGCCGTTTATAAAACTGATGCGCATTGATATTAAAGTCTGAAGTCAGTAAAAACAAGTCACTCGCAAATTGTTGAGATTGTTCTTCGATGAAGGTTAATAATTTAGCCCCTATGCCCTTCCCAGAATAATCAGGATGGATACTAATTTGTTTGAGGTAGGGACTGCGGGCAAACATACCTTTGGGCAATAACCATGCAAACCCTACAACAGCTTGTTGTTCAACTTCTTCAATCACATAAAGTAATTGATTTTGCTCAATTGCATGATTGAATTGCTCGATGATTTTTGCTTGTGTGAGTTGGTAAGTCTGCCAAAGTGGAACATCTATCATCCAGTTTGCAATATTAAGCACATCCCCAAATTGCATCAATCGTATCTGTGTTTGATAAATAGGATGTGTTTGCACCACTTTGCAACCTTATATTGAACAACTGATCTAGATGTTGAGTATAGCTATTTCATGATGTCAGCACAAATTATATTTATATAGAGAGGATAACATCAGATTAATGAATGAGATCGAATCATAACATGCTTAGAGCTACTAAGTATTAGCCACTAGTCAAAAAAAGCAGGCAAAAGCACGTTGCTAGAGGCTTCAATCAGTGATAAGTTTCTAGTGACAATGTACTCGAACTTATTCAAAACTGGCGCTATCTGCTAATTAGATGATGTCTTAACTTCGTTTATTTATTTTATAATTTAATATAAAGTAAGAAATACTGATTTGTGTATAAGCTCAATTATGGAGAGGTGGAAATGAAGAAAGAAATTTACACGGTAGAGGGTGTTGTTGAAACGATCTACGACCCAGAAATTAAGTCAATCATCGTTACTTGGTATGACTTTAATCAAGTCGGGCATCTGCGTCCATGTCTTGAGGCACAAGTGGAATGTGTCAGAAATGATGGAGCAAAAGCGGTTGTCGTAGACACAACAAAAGCAAAAGGTATGCTCGAAGAAGTTGATCAGAAATGGTTGGGAACGCATGTTTTTCCTGTATATGAGGAATATGGAGTCAAGGCAGTTGTCACTATTCTTCCAAAATCCTCACTAACCTTATTATCGGCGAAACAATGGCAAATGACAGGTAGTGCTTTTGGTGTTGATTTTGTAGAGACGGGTTCACTTAATATGGCTTTGGAGATCGTTAATCAATATTTAGAACCACCTACTGACGATCAAAATTTAACTGAAGACGACAAATAATCAAAACATTCTACTTCTAGGGGGGAGCTAATTCGTTTGGTTTTGATTCGCCTTCAGTTCAAATATCAAACTCAGGATAAATATTATAGCTTCAGCAGGAGATTATCAGATAAATCAACAATTATCAGTAGAGAGTCAGCATCATCACTTTTCAACTTATAAATGATAACATGGGCTTTTGCTTTGAATATCCATCAGCATTAAGAGCATCCTCTTTTGGACATAGGCTCGATATATTTTTGTTACCTTAACACCCGTTATTATTGGTATTGGGGCGATGGTCAGCAATATTATCCTGAACTTTTTTCTTGACAATAGCTTGAACACCTCACCGCATATTATAGTAATGCAGACCTCATTTACTGATACTTGCTAAAATCCGATTTAAAATCAACAGAGGGTGTACGCAGTTGGACATCCATCCCCCCATCAACAACAATGCGTGTGCCTGTAATATAACTGGCATCATCAGAGACTAAGAACATAACCGCACCTGCGATGTCTTCGGGTGTACCTTGGCGTGGTAAGGGAATGACTTCTGAGGGTGGGATTGGGTTGCCACCGACCACTGTCCCATTATCGACTTTTGTACTCCCAGGGATAATCGAATTCACACGGATATTGAGTGGCGCGAGGTCTAATGCCATTGCACGGGTCGCTGCTTCAATACCGCCTTTGGTTGTGTCATAACCAAACATATGTCGATGAGCGCGCATTCCACCGCCGCTACTCATACTGATAATCACACCACCCTGACCGCGTTGTGCCATGAGCCTTGCCGCAATTTGCGAGCAGTAAAATAATCCAGATAGATTGACCCCTAAAGTAATATCCCATGCTTCGTCTGTATAATCTAAGAAGTTGGCGATACCACTCGATTGATGTACATAAGCTGCGTTATTAACCAGAATATCGACATGATTAAATGCTTCGATTGTTGCATCAAACATCACTTGAACAGCCTCGCGTTTGGTGACATCGGTATGCGTATACGCAACTTGACCTGACATATCTCCTAATGCTGCCATCAACGCTTCTGCACCTTTATCATCAATATCGGCAATCATGACATTCACACCTGCCTGTGCCAAGCGTCGTACACAGCCTGCTCCGATACCATTTGCTCCACCTGTCACGACGGCTACTTTTCCATCTAAACTCATAACCTGTATCTCCTCATAAATTACGCGAACAAACGCGCAATATTGAATGTGCTTATATCAAATGTTGTTTTACCATCAACTGCAAGCTCTGCTAACGTCTCGCCTATGGCTGATGAATGCTTAAACCCATGTCCAGAACAGGGGGATGCGATAATCACCCGTTCTGATTCAGGGTGAAAATCAATGACAAAGTGTTCATCAGGTGTGACGGTGTACATACACACATCCGCATGAACCAGTTTATCAGTCACTCCTTTTAAGCGTGGTTGGGTCAATGTGCGATAAAAATAATCAACCTCCTCCGATGTTACCAAACGGTTAACTTCGGATGGATGGGTGGTCGTGTGATATTGTTCTGTCAAGACTTTCACACCTTGAATACCATCGCGAGGTGTTGGAAATGCTGAGAAGAAATCCTCTAAAGTATCCCCTATCCAAATCAAAAACGGAAAGTTCTCCTCAGTAAATGCCTCAATATCCTCTACCGCAAACCAATAAATGACTTGACGATAAACCTCTAATCCCTGGCGCTGTTCTTCAGGAATCAAATCCAACATCCATGCGCCTGCCGATAATATAAGTTTATCTGCCGTGTATATAGCTTTATCAGTTCTCACCGTAACACGATTATCTGTCGCTTCATAGCCCAGTACCTGTTCGTTATTATGGATTGTTGCACCATGTTTTGTTGCTTGTTCGAGTTGTGTCTGAATACACAACTCAGGGCGCAAGACTCCTGATGTTGGCTCATAATACGCATGGTCTTGTGGGCGTAAGATAAGGTTCGGATGGCGAGCTTGGACTTCTTCAGCACTCAGGACTTCATGTTCAATATGATGTGCCTCAGCGATTTTTGCTGTGCGCTCGACAAAATCACCTGAAGCATGAAATTGTGCGCCTCCCTCTTTGGGTGCAATGATTAATCCACCTGTTTTGAGGTAGAGGTCTCGCCCTGTTTCCGCTTCTAATTCTTCCCAAATCTCATTTGACCGTTTGATAAAAGGCATGTACATTTCGCCTTCGCCAACCGCTTGACGGGTGATGCGTGTATCACCATGACTTGACCCCTTTGTATGCGGTGGTGTAAAACGATCGATGCCGAGAACCTTCATGCCCCGTTTTGCGGTTTGATAGAGTGCTGCTGACCCCATCGCACCTAAGCCAACAATAATGACATCATAATGTTGTTCAGCCATTTCCCATCTCCTCACGCCGTTGTACTGTTGCTTCTTCATCAATAGTCATTGTTTTTGTGTCGATAATCACACCATAGTCTGCTTGTGCTGATTCAACTGAGACATAACCTTGTATCACATCCTCCAAAACGCGTTCAGGGTCACGTAATGTTGGTGAGTTAAATCCACCGCCCCCCGGTAATTTGAGTGTGACGGTTTGACCTGTTTCCAGCACATAATGGCTTTTGGGGTGGGGATGTGTGCCATCCGATAGCAGAATATCACCAACTGCCCCTGCTTGACCACCCAGTAAGCCCTCAGCAGGATATTGCGTGCGGTCATACATACAAGAATGATATGCTGGTAATCCTGTTCGTATTTCAAGTTCCATCGCTTGACCTAATCCACCACGAAACTGCCCTGCTCCCCCTGAGTCTTGTCGTAATTCGCGACGGTGCATAATCAGCGGTGATGACGTTTCAATGGCTTCGACAGGGACACCCATAATACCACTTGGGAATGCGGTTGCCGATAAACCATCACGGTCATGCCCAGCCCCCATCCCACCAGCAGAGAAGAAGATATATGCAAAAGGTGTCCCGTCTTTGTCGAGAATACCATCCATCATCGTATTCCATAATCCAGCCGACCCATTTGCAATGACTCTATTAGGCACGATCTCAGATAATGCTGATAATATCGGTTGGCTGACAAAATGCCCAATCAGATGACGTGCGCTGACAGGTGCGGGACGACGACAATTGAGAATAGACCCCAAGGGTGCTTTGACATGAATTGGACGGAATGCCCCTTCGTTATTTGGGATTCCCTCAGCCAAAGTTGCCATCAGCGTATAGGTAGTGTAGGCATGGGTATAGTTCATCACAACATTGATACCGCGATTGACTTGTGGTGATGTCCCCTCATAGTCCACCGTGAGTTCATCGTCACCAACGGTCACTGAACAGGAAATTTTCACAGGTGAATCAAATCCATCTATTGTGATATCACTGTGGTATGTCCCATTTGGAATTTTGCGGATGGCAGATCTGACAGCATCTTCGGTCCGATTGAGAATCGTTGCCGATATATCCTCAATATCATCTAAGTCGTATTCTTCGAGTAACTCAATGAACTTTTTTGCGCCGACATTATTTCCAACTTGTTGCGCGTAAATATCACCAATCACAAGGTCGGGGACACGGACATTGGCGCGAATCATATCAAATAAGATTTGGTTGGGTTCACCCTCATCGAATAACTTCATGAGTGGAATTGCCAGACCCTCTTCATAGAGAGTGGTTGCATCACCGCCCATCGTCAATCCACCGATGTCTACAGCATGACAGGTACTCGCAAACCATGCCACACCAAGCCCCTTATGATAAACAGGAGAGACAATTGTTAAATCAAATAAATGTCCAGAGGCTTCCCACGGGTCATTGGTGATGAGCGTGTCGCCCGTTTTCAGGCTATCAATTGGATAATTCGGAACGACATAATTGCGAACACAATTTGCCATTGTATTGATATGCCCCGGTGTGCCTGTCACAGACTGAGCAATCATATTGCCTTCACGGTCAAATACCCCTGCCGATAAATCACCTGCTTCACGGACAACTGTCGTAAACGAGGAATGAATGAGTGCCGCTGCTTGTTCATTGACAACTGAGATGAGACGATTCCAAATCACTTCTAAGGTAATCGGGTCTATTGTTTTCATGATGTTTGTTCCTTATTCGATAGTATCAAGCATCCACCCTGCCCGACTTTGACTGACCAATTGGGCAAGACAACTGTTGTCGAAGCGGCTTCTTCGATAATTGCAGGTCCTTCAGTTTGCCACGACGGACTCAGCATATTGCGTCGATAAACATGGGTTTGATGTGGCGTGATGTCATCAGAGAAGTAAACATCACGGGCTGCTATCGGCTCATCACTCATATCTGTTGTATCGTGAAGGGCTAAGTTGCCAATATTGGGTGTCGGTCCTGAAATGACAATCCGCCAATTGACCGCTTCTATGGCAACACTATCTGCCAGTCGTCCATAAAATTGCCGATACTCATCCTCAAAGGCAGTTTGCATCATAGCGATGTGCTCACGAGTCAGGGTTTGCTTTTCAAATGGCACACGGACTTCATAGCCTTGCCCGACATAGCGCATATCAATACTAAGGTTGACATGAATGTCGTCAGATGCGACCCCTGCTGCCTCCACAATCACCCGTCCTTCTTTTTCTAAATCATCAAGAATCGTGTTGAGGTCATCGAGGTCTAGGTCATCTAATTTAGAGACATAACTTCGTGTAAAGTCAAACGAAATCGGCGCAGTCATAAAGCCAAAGGCTGAACCCACCCCTGCTAAAGGCGGAATAATCACCTCTTGGATACCAAGCCGTTGTGCCACACCACAAGCATGGACAGGACCTGCTCCCCCTGTCGCCACCATACTATAGCGTCTGATTTCTAAACCTCGTTCTGCACCATGTACCCGCGCCGCACTCGCCATATTTTCGTTGACCAATTGATGCACACCCCAAGCCAATCGCTCGACTGATAAATCTAATGAGTCGGCTAGAGCTTGATAAGCATGATAGGCTTTATCCTTATCCAATGAGATACTGCCATCTGCAAAATAATCAGGGTTGAGGTAGCCAATCAATAAATCGGCATCGGTGACTGTCGGCTGAGTTCCACCACGATTATAAGATGCTGGACCGGGTGTTGAGCCTGCGCTTTCAGGACCGACTGTCGGTAAACCTAATGTGTTGAGATGCGCGATACTCCCACCGCCCGCGCCAATTTCAATCAGTTCAATCATCGGCACCATCAAGGGCAAACCACTGCCACGTTTAAAACGATGCACATGAGCCACTTCGGATTGGGTTGTTACAGATAAGCGACCATTTTTAGTTAAGACAGCTTTTGCCGTTGTGCCACCCATATCAAAGGCTAAAATATCGGATTGTCCGATTTGCTCACCCCAATAAACACCAGCCAATGCACCACCTGATGGACCACTTTCAACTAGGCGAATCGGGAATGCGCTTGCTGCTGAAACTGTGGTTGTACCCCCACTCGATAGCATAATATTCAATGGTGCTGATACACCCGAAGTCGCTAGACCGTCCGCTACCCGCGCCATATATTCTTCGGTAATTGGCTGAACGTAAGCATTCGCAACCGTGGTCGATGTACGCGGATATTCACGCATCCCAGGGGCAACTTGATGAGATACTGATACGGCTATATCGGGGAGCATTTCACGAACAACCTTGAGGGCTTCAAGCTCATGAATTGGATTGGTATACGCATGTAGAAAACAAACCGCAATCGCTTCAATCTGTTCATCATTTAACTGTTTTAGAGTAGCTTTAAGAGCATGTACATCTAAGGCTTTCCAAATATCACCATCAGCAGTAATGCGTTCAGATATATCAAAGCGTAAGCGTCGCTCGACCAATGGCATCGGCTTCTTGAGAGCGAGATCATACATATCATATCGCCCTTCGTTGCCGATTTCTAAGACATCCCGAAAACCTGCTGTTGTCAGGAGTGCTGTTTTTGCGCCCTTGCGTTCAATTAAGGTATTGGTGATGAGCGTCGTCCCATGCACAACATGCGCGATGTCCGAGGGTGAGATATTCGTTGTTTGCAGTAAAGCATGAACCCCATCCAAGACCGCTACCGCTGGGTCGGGATAGGTAGTCAGAACTTTCTCAACAGCAATCTGCCAAGTCTGGGTATCAAGCGCGACAATATCGGTGAATGTTCCCCCAATATCAACAGCAAGTAATAGTTGGGGATTGGTTTCGGTCTCTGTCATAAGGTCAATCGTCCGAGGTTATGTCATTAAATAATAAGGATTGTTTGGATTATACCTTACC
>CAYGTY010000096.1:5206-22786 GCA_964352825.1 uncultured Anaerolineaceae bacterium | reverse complement strand
GTTTTTAGATTCAGACTAACATGCGAGGAAATAATGCTAAGAATTAATATCGCGCAGAGAATTGGGTTCTGTTGAAAACCATTACAAAGTCGGGGTGATTGCTATAATAAGAATATTTGTCACAGGAAAAATGTGGTGGAACGAGTCGTTTGAGAGTAAAAACAGGGTATAAATTGACGAATTATCATAGGAATAAATATACGAATATCCTCAAGGATATCTAGAGCTACAAACTATTAATCATATGATACACCAAGTTAGATTATGTGCTAAATTCACTGCCAATAAATACATATCGCTCGCCTATAGTGTTAGAATCTCAATGTGAATTCAAATAAAATTACAAATAAATGGAATACTATTTATGTCAAATTTACCTGAAACGCCTGCAAATATGATTCATAATATTGCACTGACACCGACTTTTTCTTATGAAGGGGTTGCCTATGCCGCCAGCCAAGGCGGATTATATAAAACCACTGACCAAGGCAGAACATGGAATTTGATTACCGAACCCGTCCCAGTAACCACTGTGATTGCAACACTCAATATGGTAATTGCTGGAAGTGTCGGGCAGATTGTAAAATCCCAGAACAAGGGAAAAAGTTGGGTAGCGCAACCCTTGCCGATCGCGACAAGTTTATCCTCTGCACTGGCATTACATGGCGATGTTCTGTTATTAGGAACATTGTATGATGGTATTTTTCGGTCAGGCAATCACGGTGTCACATGGGAAGCGTGGAACACAGGTCTCACTAATTTAAGTGTTTTATCTATCGCGATAACGCCACAGGGTGCTGTCTATGTCGGTACAGAAGCTGGATTATTTATTCGGCAGGATGACGATGACCAATGGAGACAAACCACCGAGAATATACAATCTGCTATTTTGTCTTTGGTCGCCAGTGAACAAGGTTTATATATCGCGACAGAAGAGGGTGAACTTATATTTTTATCCTTTGAAGATGATTCACAAACAACCTTGTTCCGTAGTCATGACAATGCGATTGATGATGTTGCGCTCAATTTTAATGACAAGCTCGCAATCATCGATGGTGGTGTAATCCGTGTGTCACATGATAAAGGGCAAACATGGGAAACACCTGACACTGAAGAAGATGCATTCACGATTGAATGGGCAACAGATAAAACGCTGGTTATCGGCACGGTGAATGGGCGCATCGGTGGGCTGAAATTATAAATCTGCATAACCCTCTAAATAACTATAAATAGGATTCGGCACATGAAAACACAATGGTGGATTCCAATTATATGTTTGTCTATCTTTTTAGGATTTGATGTGCTGGCACAAAGTCCTAATCAGGCACAGTATCCTTTTCCTCAGCATGTTGATTATGCACCCAAAACCATTCGTCCAAATCATCGCACGCAAGTACAACAAGATGATGATGTCCGTGCCTTTTATGATGATTGGAAAGCACAATATTTAATAGATGCTGGTACAACAGACGACCAACATCAACTTTATCGTGTGTCCTTTGGATCAACGAATCCTCGGCAGACCGTATCGGAAGGACAAGGTTATGGTATGGTGATTATTGCCTATATGGCAGGCTATGATACGGATGCTCAGGATATTTTTGATGGGTTATGGGAATTTTCAAGAGCGCATCCCAGTCGCATTAATCCAGAGTTGATGAGTTGGCGTGTCACAGATACGAGCAGTCCAGAATCAAGCGCATTTGACGGTGATGCAGATATAGCCTATGCCCTGTTGCTTGCTGACAAACAATGGGGCAGTCAAGGACGCATCAATTATCGACAGGATGCAGAGACGGTCATCCAAGCAATTTTAGACTCCACCATCGGACCCGATAGCTATTTACCGATGTTAGGGGATTGGGTCAACCCAAATGGCGCAGAATACAATCAATATACATTCCGTCCATCAGATTATATGCCAGCACACTTTCGGGCTTTTAGTCTAGCAAGTAATCAAAATAGATGGCTATCTGTTATCGAAAATACCCAATCTGCAATTACGATTTTGCAGAGCGAATACAGTTCACAGACAGGTTTAGTTCCCGACTTTAGTACACCTTTTGATACTGTAGATTATATTCCACAGCCAGCATATGATAACTTTCTGGAAGGCGATAGTGACGGACATTATGCTTATAACGCTGGGCGTGTTCCGTGGCGCATTGGGACAGATGTCTTAATCAACAATGATGAGGTCTCAAGAGAGCAGGCGCGACCACTTTCACTTTGGATAGAAGCCAGTACACAGGGTAATCCAGAACAAATCAAAGCAGGGTATCTTTTGGATGGCACACCGCGAGCATCAGGGGATTACTTCACAACATTTTTTGTATCACCATTCGGTGTCGCCGCTATGACAGTCCCTGAACAGCAAACATGGCTGAATGCAATTTATGATAGTGTCTATGCACGGCATGAAAATTATTATGAGGATTCAGTTACTTTACTATCGTTACTCCTTATGACTGGGAATTATTGGAGTCCTGACCACATACCGCAATCAGATTAAGGATAGAGATAGCATTTCAGCAGTATCTAATCAAAAAGTTGACTGAAATGCTTTAAGATATTATTTCTAATAGGTTGCGCGTCCACCTGATAAATCAAAGAGGAAGCCTGTATTAAATGTGCCTTCTTTAGAGACAATCCAGCAGGCGATTGATGCAACTTCGTCAACCGTCCCCAAGCGACCCATCGGGATTTTACTGGTCATATAATCTAGCTGTTCTTGAGCCGTATCTAAGTTCATGGGTGTTGCAATCACAGCAGGCGCGATACCATTCACCGTAATTTCGGTATCGGCATATTCTTTACCAATCCCTTTTAGCAGACCGATAACCCCTGCTTTAGAGCTTGTGTAACCTGCCATACCGGGGTTACCTTCTTTTCCAGCCATTGAGGCAATCAGCAAAATCCGACCATATCCACGCGGTTTCATCACCTCAATCGCTGATTTTGTCACAATAAATGATCCGACTAAATTAACGTCGAGAACTTTACGAAAAGCATCTAAACTATAATCTGTGATTTTGGTTGCTGTTGGTCCAGCAATACCCGCACTATTGACCACAATATCAACCTGTCCATATTGGTCAACTGCATACTGCATCAGGTCTTTTACAGATGATTCCGAGGTGACATCCGTCACGCGCGTATCAACTGTCCCTGCAACATCAGTGAGTGATGCTTTTGCCTCTACAAGTGATGTTTCATTGACATCAACTAGGATGACTGTACCCCCTTCTTTTGCAATCCGTGTCCCGATACCCAGCCCGATACCACTTGCACCACCTGTTATAACTGCAACTTGTCCATCAAATCTGTTTTCAAAAATCATTATTTATCCTTATGTTATTTAATTATTTATCAAAATTAGAATGTTAAATCGGTATAGCTTTCCAGCATCAGTAAGCGATTATACTTGGCTAGACGTTCCGATTGAGTGATTGAACCGACTTTAATATAATCCCCAGCAACACCTGTCGCAAGATCAGCTAACCAATCATCTTCTGTCTCGCCACTTCTGGCACTCACAACCACCTTCCAACCCGCTTCACGCGCTAATCGATAGGCTTCGAGGGCTTCGGTTAATGTGCCAATTTGATTGACTTTTAGCAAAAGGCTATTTGCAGACCCTTCATTAATCGCACGTCGGATGCGCTGTGAGTTAGTACATAACAAGTCATCACCTAAGACCATACGATTATTGCCAATTTTACTTTGTAAACCTTGCCATGCGTCCCAATCTGTATCTGCCAGTCCATCTTCTACGCTGACAATCGGGTAGGATTTGCACCATTCAGCCAGACGTTCGACCATCGCTTGACTATCGAGTATATCGCCATCAAGATTATATTGCCCACCTTCATAAAAGTGTGAAGCCGCTATATCGACGGTCAAAACAACATCTTCGCCTGCTTTATATCCTGCTTGTTCAATACTCGCGACAGCTTCGCTAAACATCTCCACTGAAGACTTTACAGGTGGTGCTAATCCGCCTTCATCAGCAGTTAATAAGCGCATCCCATAATTTTCAAAGGCACGTTGGGCGGCAGTCCTATAAACATCAGAAACGACTTCAAGTGTGCGTTGAACCGTATCGGCATTCGGAACAACAATTTGTACATCTTGGATAGCGGCTTGTTGTCCACCATGTTTGCCACCGCTAAAGAGGTTAATCATCGGACGGGGTAGGCGTGGTGTTTGTTGGCTCAATAAGGCAAAATGCTGATATAGCTCAACCCCTGTTTGACTAGCGACAGCACGCGTAAATGCAAGCGATACACCCAAGATAGCATTTGCACCTAAACGCGATTTATTATCTGTGCCATCCAAGTCAATCAGTGTTTGGTCAAGGTCTGCTTGGGTTTCAAAGGTTTTATTGCTCAGATGACTATTCATTTCATCATTGACGTGACCCACTGCTTTTAGGCAACCCAGTCCACCATAGCGTTTGGGGTCATTATCGCGTAATTCTAGGGCTTCTGCACCGCCTGTCGATGCTCCTGATGGCACGGATGCACGCCCAACTGTTCCATCTTCAAGGTTGCAAATAACATAGAGGGTGGGTCGTCCACGGCTATCTAAAATTTCAATCGCAGAAACAGATCTAATTGTTGCCATATGTTGCATCCAATCTTTCTTCAAATCGTGTAATTAAGTCAGGTATCGTCTCGATATGCTCGCCCATCAACTGTAGGACAACCTCTTTTTGCCTTTCGCGATGGTTAGCATCCAAGTATTCAAGTGGAGAGCGTCCTGCGACCCGTGCTAATAGACAGGCGAGGGTATGTTTGACAGCATAAGACTCGATTGATTGTGATATAAAATGCTGAGAAATCTTATTCCTATAAGTCTCCCAATAAGCCGATGCCATTGCAATAAATGCCTGTCGATGGGCTTTGCGATAATGCGCTTTACTCAAAAAGTGAGTCATCGAAAAGCCTATATCAAAAGCTGGATCACCAAAGTGAATCACTTCATAATCCAAAATATAGAGGCGATTGTCATAGATAAGCACATTCTTGGGGCTATAATCCCCATGTACTAAGGCTTGTCTACGCTGACGGGTATCTTGAATTAAGGTATGTAGAAAATCTTCCGCAGGTGCTACTTTTGATGCTGTATAGGCGTAATAAGGGTCGAGGCGTAGTTCCTCAAAAAACTTAGCATCTGCAAAATCTTGAGCAATCGCTGGATAGTCTTCAATCGCATTATGAATCTGAGCCAGTAAGTCTCCAAATTGTACAGCATATGAGATTCGTGGTTCACCATGAAGCAATACTGATTTCCAATTTTCATGAGGTTGTGCAATCGCCGACATCGCCAAAATATGCCACTCCATATCCTCAAAAATAAATGAAGGGACATTATTTGGGATAAGGTCAGATAACCAACGCAGACCAGCAGCTTCTCTATGAATACGCTCAGGTGCGCTAAACCAATCAGTTGATACACGCAATTTTTCGAGGGCTTGTTTTAATATCCAATCCGTCCCAGCCTTACGCTGAATCCAGACCGTTCTATTCGAGACACCGCCATCTAATATCGTAAATTCAGGCTGTTCATCGTCTGTGATACGCTTGGTATGATGCAGATAAGTCCGTAATTGTCCTTCATCCTCAATATCAATATTTTTTAGGTCTGTCATGCCTTCAATAACCTTAATCTGCATAGCGCGCAGATATGCCACCATCAATAATAATTTCAGTACCCGTAATATATTGTGCTTTATCACTTGCTAGAAATGCAACCAGATTACCAACATCCTGTGGTTTACCCAGCCGTTTAATTGGATGTAAGTCCGTCACACGTTCTTCTTCATTGGGATTACCCGCTTGTGCAAAGCCATCGACAACAGGTGGGCTGAGGATATAGCCGGGACTGACGGCAACAACGCGAATATTTTTCTCCCCCCAATCAAGCGCCAAGCTACGTGTTAGACCTAATATCGCAGACTTTGCAACGTTGTAGGGGAAGTTGTTATACAGGGTCATGGTTGCATGAACACTGGCGATGTTGATAATCACACCACCTCCTTGTTCCGCCATTTTGGGCAAAACCTGTTTACTACATAACCACCCGCCACGCAGATTGAGGTTCATTGATGTTTGCCATTCATCGGCGGTCATCTTACTCGCATCAAAATGTTGATTACGCCCGACGTTATTCACCAAAATATCAATATGTCCGAAATGCTCAATATGCTTTTGAATCGCATTTACAATATCCGACTCGGACAAAATATCCATCGAGACAAATATCACACCATGTCCATCCGCTGTGAGTTGTTCGGCTAGTGACTGTCCATTTTCAATATTAACATCAGCAATCGTGACGTGCGCACCTTCATCCACCAAACACTCAACAATCCCGCGCCCAATCCCTTGTCCGCCACCTGTGACAAAAGCGGTTTTGCCTTCTAAATGACCTGTCATATTCACCTCTACTTATCATCGTAATTGATATATTTTGCCTTTACAAACATTTATGTTATATAACGCTGATTTCGAGTTTGATACTAGCACATTACACTTAACACTTTCAGATTGCGACTTTGGTTAATTTCCAATATACTCAAGCATATGGTACGTGTACCATACACTTATTTTAACATATCTTATAAACTGTTCTCAGATAAACTTATTTATTGACACATTAAGGACAACCGAATGCAACACAGACCACTTGGAAAGACTGAGTTGACAACACCAGAAGTAATTTTTGGCTCAACCAATTTAGGTAATCTCTTCAAAGTTACCCCCTATGAAGATAAACTCGCTACAATTCGAGAAATATTTGCACATATCCCAAAACCCGTTATCATCGACTCCGCAGGTAAATATGGTGCTGGATTAGCATTAGAGATGATTGGGAAAACATTACGCGAACTAGGGGTCAAAGATGATGAGGTTATCATCAGCAACAAGTTAGCTTGGTTACGTGCGCCATTAACCACACCTGAACCCACCTTTGAACCGGGCGCATGGTTTGGGTTAGAGCATGATGCCATACAAGATATTAGTTATGATGGCATCATCAAATGTTGGGAACAGGGGATTGAATTATTGGGTGGCGACTATACAACCCAGATGGTATCTGTCCATGACCCTGACGAATACCTCAACGCAGCAACCGATGCGGATGATAGAAAAAGACGATTTGATGACATCCTCGGCGCATATACTGCACTTAAAGAATTGCGTGATAAAGGTGTCGTCAAAGCGATTGGGGTAGGGGCAAAAGACTGGAAATCAATTCAAGAAATTGACCGCCAAGTTGACCTAGATTGGGTCATGTTTGCAAATAGCTATACACTCTATTCCCATCCTCAAGATTTAATCGCATTTATGGACTCCTTGCATAAAAAGAACGTCGCGATTGTGAACTCTGCTGTATTTAATGCAGGTTTTCTGACGGGAGGAGAGTTCTTCAATTATGTTAAATTAGATGAATCTAATCCTGAGGATAAAGAAAAATTTGAGTGGCGGACAAAATTCTTTGCATTATGTAAAGAATATCAATTAAAAGCATCCGAAGTCTGCATCCAATTTGGGAAGTCACACCCAGGGATTGTCGCACTTGCACTGAGTACCAGCCGTCCAGCCCGCGTCAAACAGAATGTTGATGCTGTCTCAGTTGAAATCCCAATTGAATTCTGGAAAAGATTGCAACAAGACGGACTCTTAATGGCAGATCATCCCTACATTTATTAATAGGAAGGAAGCACAATGAAGCTGATTGATAGCCACGTTCATTTTTGGGAACTTGGTAATTTAACATACGATTGGGTTATAGGTTCAGAGGTTCTGGAACGTTCATATTTGCCCAAAGATTATAAAGCGTTTAATGGCGAGCATGAGGTTGAAGCGATTGTTTTTGTAGAAGCAGGTGCAGACGGCGCACACAATATCGCTGAAGTTGAGTGGATAGAAACATTAGATGCTCCTATCAAAGCGATTGTTGCTCATGCGCCACTAGAAAACCCTGAAGGACGCGAAGCAACACTCGAAACCTTAGCAGGACATCCTCTTGTCAAAAGCATTCGCCGTATATATCAATCGGAAGCCGATGGTTTCGCAAGGCAAACAAGTTTTATAGAAGGGGTACAATCACTCAAAAATTATGGCTTGAGCTTTGATATTTGCATCAAATCGCATCAATTACAAGAAACCATCGACCTCGTTAAGCAAGTCCCTGATGGGCATTTTATCTTAGACCATATTGCAAAACCTAATATTGCAGGTGGTGAATTTGATAGATGGGCGAAAAAGCTCAAAGAGTTAGCCAGCTTTGAAAATGTAGATTGTAAAATCTCAGGTGTGATTACCGAAGCTGATCATGAGGATTGGACAATCGAACAAATCAAGCCTTATATTCTTGCAACTATTGAAGCCTTTGGCATTGATCGCGTGATGTTCGGCAGCGATTGGCCTGTTGTACGCTTGGCAGGGTCATTTGTTCGTTGGGTTGATACATTGAACTATGCGATTGCTGACCTTAGTGACGATGAAAAACAAAAATTATTCTTAGATAACGCGATACGAAGCTATCGCATGGAGATATAACATTATGAAGACTGTTATTTTAGAAGAACCTGGGAAATTCCAGCTTACTGAAACAGATGCACCCCAAGCCCCCGAAGCAGGTCATGCGCTAGTCAGAGTAAAGCGAGTGGGTATCTGTGGGACAGATTTACATGCTTTTGGTGGTAATCAGCCCTTCTTTTCTTATCCTAGGATTTTAGGACATGAGCTAGCTGTTGAAGTTGTTGAAATGAATGGCGAGTCAGAGCTTTCGGTTGGCGATATTTGTGCAGTCCGTCCTTATATCAATTGTGGGGAATGTATTGCTTGCCGACGGGGTGTCACCAATGCTTGCGACAATCTCAAGGTGTTAGGCGTTCATTTCGATGGTGGGATGCGTGAAATCATCAGTGTCCCACTTGATAAATTACATCCTGCCCCTGGGGTAGCTGTCGAGCATTTGGCATTGGTCGAGATGTTGAGCATTGGCGCACATGCTGTTCGTCGCGCACGGCTTATGGAAGGTGAAAATGTTTTAGTCATCGGAGCAGGTCCGATTGGCATGGGAACAGCACAGTTTGCACGGGTTGCTGGTGTTAATGTTGCCATGATGGATATTAACACTGACCGCTTGGCATTCTGCGAAGAAGTCATGAAGTTTGAACATACGATTGATGGACGCGAAAACCCTAAAGAGCAATTACTAGAGGTATTCAATGGAGAGCTACCGACAGCCATTTTTGATGCAACAGGGAACTCCCATTCTATGCACAAGGCGTTTGACTACATCGCGCATAGTGGCACAATAGTATTTGTTGGTTTGTTCAAGGGTGACATCACCTTCAATGACCCATATTTCCACAGTCACGAACTCACGCTAATGTCCTCACGGAATGCGACATCAGCAGATTTTGACCATGTGATTGCCTCACTCCAGAACGGTAGTGTGTCACTCGATGGATGGGTAACTCATCAAGCCACGCCTGAGCAACTGATTACAGACTTTGAAAGTTGGACAAAGCCTGAGACTGGTGTTATAAAAGCCATGCTGGAATTATAAATTCAGGGAAAGTTAATATTATGCCAAATGAACGCCCCAATATTCTTTATATTATGTCCGATGACCATGCTTCTCATGCTATGAGTTGTTATGGAAGTCGCATCAATACCACACCGAATTTAGACCGCATCGCAAATGACGGGGTACGCTTTGATAACTGCTTCTGTACCAACGCGATTTGTACGCCCAGTCGCGCAGCAATTTTGACAGGGACATACAATCACATCAATCAAGTGACCACACTTGATACTCATATGGATAATACCCTGCCAACCTTTGTCAAAGATTTACAAGCGAGTGGTTATCAGACAGGGATGTTCGGAAAGTGGCATTTGGGAACAGGACCTGACCATGAACCAACAGGCTTTGATGATTGGGCAGTCTTACCGGGGCAGGGTTTATACCATAACCCAACCTTCGTTTTCAACAACGATGGCAGTAGTGAAAGACGCACCGTCAAAGGATATGTAACCGACATCATCACTGACTTGAGTTTGGATTGGTTGCAACAACGGGATACGGATAAACCCTTTATGTTAATGTGCCACCATAAAGCCCCTCATCGCCATTGGGAACCTGATGAGAAACATGCCCATATGTACCTCAATGAGGACATTCCCGAACCTGATACCCTCTATGATGATTATTCTAATCGTGCATCTGCCGCCGAAGCTGCTGAAATGCGACTCGGCACCCATATGATTCCATTGGATACCAAGACAGAAATCCCACGCGACCTGCCCGAAATGGAACTGCGTAAATGGGCATATCAACGCTATATCAAAGATTATCTGCGTGTTATTGCGAGTATTGATGATAATGTAGGACGCTTATTAGATTATCTGGATGCAGAAGGTCTAACGGAAAATACAATCGTGGTCTATACATCTGACCAAGGCTTCTTCTTGGGTGATCACGGTTGGTATGATAAACGCTTTATGTACGAAGAATCACTCAAGATGCCATATATCATGCGCTATCCCAAAGCTATTAAAGCAGGGACAAGCTGTGATGATATGATTCTGAATGTTGATTTTGCACCGACCTATCTTGAATATGCGGGTTTAGACATCCCTGAGGATTATCAAGGGCATAGCTTCAAGCCAATACTAGATGGCGAAACACCCTCTGACTGGCAAACATCGATGTACTATCGCTATTGGATGCACAAGGCTCATCATAATGTGTATGCTCACTATGGTATACGGACGATGCGCTATAAGCTCATCTATTATTATGCAGATGCCCTCGGTCAAGAAGGTGCAATTGATGAAAGCTATACACCAGAGTGGGAAATGTTTGACCTCGAAAAAGACCCACACGAGCTAAATAATGTAGTTGATGATCCAACATATGCTGACATTGTGACCGACCTCAAAACAGAATTACATCGTATGCAAGCTGATTTGCAAGATGAACGCTATCATTTGGATACAGAATAATACAGTATCAATGCCTCTTATATTGTCCAGAAGTAAGAGGCATTTATTCACCTTTTTTGTTCTTATTCTGAATATCTAGAATAATTTGATAACGTTTTTGTATACTTTCACGATCATTTTCTTCGAAAATAAATTCTTCGCTACCTCTTATTATCATATCTACTTGGTTAAGCAATGCCTCAGCCCTTTTACCTGAAGGAGTTCTAGGAATGATAACTGCGATAACTTCAAGTAACCGAATTGTGACCGCGACATCTGACCTACCATAATGCCGAATTTGATTGAATGCGACATTCACTAGCCCATCGAATGTAACAACGTTGCTGATGATACGTAATTGATCATTTGGATCATAATGATAACCTAAAGGAATTGTACGTTCAGCAATATCTGACAATGTTGTACTTAATTGATCGAGACAAGCAATTGCCGTAAATGGGTCATTAATACCGGGGGATAGAGCCCTCACAGCAATTTCCACAAGTTGGTCAATCGAATACTCAATATCTTGTATACGTAGACGTGATGTGCCGATTACAATCGCTTCTAAAATATTATCATTCACTTCTTCAACCTCTTCTTTTCCATATAACGCAATCACATCACTTCCCTCAGCTATAAAATCTCCAGGGCGATACAAAAATTTTAATATTAGGTCATTATTTTCTGCGATCTCTAGCAGTTCGTCATAATCAATTGCTTGAAGATAGCCACTTTCATGCGCATTAATAAAAATGACTTCATCATCAAAGTCTGATGGAATATCATTCTCATTCCGTAGCCGATTATCATAGGGTGATTTATCAGATCGATTCGAAAAGAGCCGTTCTACAGTCGCATCAAGCTCTTTACCAATCTCCGCAATTAAATTCTGTGCTTGGATCATCATAGAAACATGATGAAAGAAATATATCAATACGCCTAGGCTGATAATCACCATAACAATCGCGATTGTTAATGATAAATGTGGAACAAACATAATTTCATCTAAACCACGAATAGAGCGTAATATAAGCAAGGAATATGTAAAATTGGATATAAATGTCCCCAAGACAACTTGGTTACCACGATCACGCATAAAATTATTAAGCAGGCGTGGTCCGAGTTGAGAAGATGCTAATGATAGTGTCACCATAGTGATAGAAAAAGTCACACCCGCTACAGAAATCATCGATCCTGCAATAGTTGATAAAACAGACCGCGCACCATCAGGACTACCTGTATAGAGCCATGGTGGAATCTGGTCGGATGATATTATATTGGATTGATCAATAGATATAGTCATTTGAGAGGCGATTATTGAAACAAGAACCATAATAGAGGGTATAAACCAAAATGACCCACTAAGTTGTTCAAAAAAAGCATAGAGTTTAATTTTCATTTTTCACTTTCCTGTTTAATTAAGATTAACACAGTTATTATTCCCAACACAATATATATCAACATGGCATCACATTAGGAGAGTTGTTTTTGCGAGGGTAATCGCACCAACTTAAAATCAGGGTCGTGAAATACAATAAGCATTTGTAATGACGAGATGGATCTCACCACTACACAAATAGGAATGACTATCACAATATTTTGGAGCAATTATTCAGGTGATTCGATTTTACTAAACAATTCAAGTTTACCTAATGAATCAAAAACTTTTCCCGAGCCAAAGGAATCCACATACTGAGGGAATTCCACAGGGGTATCCCGCATTTGCTTAAGTGTCTGAGCAAGCCCTAATGTCCCATATTCACGGGTTCTCGAGACTTTATCCAAGTCGATGATTTCCGTCAGGATGGTTTCGTTAGTCGATGCTTGTTGCAGTATCCGCCCATCTGGGTCAATAATCATTGATTTGCCACCACCCCAAGGTCCGACACCGTTGATGTCAATAAAATAACACTGGTTCATAATGGCATTCGATTGGCTCAATACCAATTCTAAATCGCGGTCAGATGTTGGGGTCATGGTTGGATGCAAGATAACCTCAGCCCCCTGCCAGACAAGTGCGCGTACCATTTCTGGAAACCACATATCATAACAAATTGTCATACCAAAACGCCCAACATTAGGCACATCAAATACACAAAATTCGTTACCGGGGGTTGTCTCTGCTTCTAATGGATACCACGGGAATATTTTGCGATATTTACTTACAATCTCGCCATCAGGAGAAATCGCCAATGATGTATTATAAATCTTATCACCATCACGCTCATACATAGACCCCGGTATAAGCCACACTTTTTCACGGCGTGCTATCTCACATAGGGCATTGCTCATATCCCCTGGTATCGGTTGTACAATCCGTTTCCATGTCTCAAGGTCAGGCTTTGCATCAAATTGCACCAAACCAGAGGGACATAATTCATGGAATACAATCATCTCGACCCACGGGAATCCTGATTTTACGCGGTTTATAATCTGTTTCATTTTAGCAATTGTCGCGCTTTCATCCCATGCGACAACGCTCATCTGTACACCAGCAATACCAAATTGGCGACTCATACGCTCTCCTTGTTGACAAAATGGCAGGCACTTATTTGTCCCTGTCCGACGATTTCGAGTAGGGGTTCTTGTTGTTCACAAATTGATTCGGCAATCGGGCAACGCGTATGAAAGCGACAGCCCGACGGTGGATTAATTGGACTCGGTAAATTCCCTTGTAGGGGGACAATAGGGTTAGCATCTGACCGCCCGACACGCGGAACAGACTGCAATAAGGCTTTGGTATAGGGGTGGGTGGGTCGTTGAATAATATCTTCTGTCTTGCCCAGTTCTACCAGTTTTCCCAAATACATCACGCCAATACGGTCACTGAGATGTTCAACTACACTTAAATCATGCGAGATAAACATATAGGTGAGTCCAATTTCATGACGTAACTCATCTAATAGATTAATAATTTGTGCCTGTACCGAGACATCCAATGCTGATGTCGGTTCATCCAGTATCAATAAACGGGGTTCTAACAATAAAGCACGGGCAACTGACACGCGTTGTAATTGCCCACCAGACAATTCATGCGGATAGCGGTCAAGATGTTGTCCACCCAAACCAACTTTCGCTAGGATGGCTTCGATACGTGGCATCCACTCATCTTTTGCAAAGTGGTGTGTTTGCAGAGGTTCAATCAGAGATTGCTTGATAGTGCGACGTGGACTGAGTGACGCTAAGGGGTTTTGGAATACGATTTGCATATGACGGCGTTGGGCACGCAGTGCTTTACCTTTGAGTTCAGTTAAATCAACTCCATCAACACGAATATGACCTGATGTCGGGCGAATCAATTGCAAAATACAGCGTCCCAATGTCGTTTTGCCACACCCCGATTCACCAACGATTCCTAGCACCTCACCTGAATAAATATCAAGGTCGATGCTATCCAGCGCATGAACAACACGCCGTTCACCTGTTAACCATCCGCCCGGTAATTTAAAGTGTTTGACAAGCTCACGAATCTCAACAAGAGGTTGCTTATCCATGTGCGACCTCCTCAAGTAGGAAACAAGCTGATTCTTGACCATTTGGCAAAGTATATATTGGTGGTTTTTCTTGTGTACATCGCTCATACACATGTGGGCATCGTGATGCAAATACACAGCCTGTGATTAATCCTGGGTTGGCAGGGACAGTGCCTTCAATCACAGTGAGGGGTTGCCCTCTTTTTGCAGAGCTTGGTAATGCAGACAGCAAACCTTGTGTATAAGGGTGCTGTGCATCAGTCAGTAATTGTTGCGTAGGACCTGTTTCGACAACTGTTCCCCCATAGAAAACAGCACTTCGGTCACAAACTTCGGACACGACACCTAAATCATGGGTGATTAATAAGACCGATATACCGTGCTGATCACATAAATCACGAATCAACCGTAAAATCTGCGCCTGAATCGTCACATCGAGCGCGGTAGTCGGCTCATCAGCAATCAGCAAATCAGGTTCGGAAATTAGTGCCATCGCAATCATGACCCGTTGCTGTTGCCCACCAGAAAGCTCATGCGGATAACTTTGATAGATGCGCTCCACATCAGGTAAGCCGACACTGTCCAGCATCGCCAGAATTTGTTTCTTTGCATCTTTCTTGTTGATGCGATTATGCTGACGTAAAACATTCGACAATTGCCGACCAATCTTAAAGACAGGGTTGAGCGAGGTGAAGGGGTCTTGGAATATCATCGCAATACGATTACCGCGAATTTGACGCATCTCTCGTTTGGATTTTGTCAGCAAATTGTCTCCCCGAAAGTGTATTTGACCCTGTGTCACTTTGCCTGTTGTCGGCAAAAGTTGTAATATCGATAAACCTGTCACTGATTTTCCACAGCCCGATTCACCCACAACACCAAAAATTTCACCCTCTTGTATGCTAAAGTGAATATCATTGACGACATTTAATGCGCCTTGTGCCGTATCAAAGGCAATGTGTAAATTTTGTACATCTAATAAAGGTTGATTCATCAGCTATCCATTAACGATATTGTCGCGGGTCGAAGATGTCGCGCAAGGTATCACCGACAAGGTTAAATGCCAGAACAGTCAAGAAAATCGCCATTCCTGGGAACAAGCTATACCACCATGCCTGACGTAAAAATTGTCGTCCTTGGTCAATCATCAACCCCCAATCAGCATTAGGCGCTTGTGTCCCTAAGCCAAGAAATGCCAGCGAAGTTGTTGCTAAAATGACCGTCCCAATATCGATAGATGCCTGCACAATAATCGGTGTGATGGTATTCGGTAAGATATGTCGCCAGATGATAACAAAATTTGTCACCCCCATAGAGCGAGCCGCTTCGATAAAATACTCTTCACGCAAGCTACGGGTCGTACTGCGAACAAGACGTGTATACCAAGGCCACCACGAAACCACTAACGCCATCACAGCATTAATCAGACTCGGACCTGCTAGCGATACAATTGCCATCGCCAACAATAATGAGGGAAATGCTAAAAATAAATCCGTAATCCGCATAATCAGTTCATCAATCCAACCACCATAATAACCAGCAATCGCACCCAATGGCACACCAATCAACATAGAGGCTGTGACAACAATAACGGCGGCAACCATCGCAGGACGTGCGCCAAAAATCAATCGGCTAAGCACATCGCGCCCAAGTTCATCTGTCCCCATAATGTTTGTAGAGGAGGGCGGTAACAGCCGATTATCTGCATCATTACGACCTGCACCTTGGTCAGGAAAAGGCGAAATCACTGGCGCAAGTAGGGCAAAGAGCAACATCAGAATAATCCAGCCAACACTGAACATCGCCAAAATATCGCGCCGTATCACATAGAGGGTATGACTCCAGCCTGTACGTTCTGTTGATGATGGTTTCGGCTCATCAGGCAATTTTTCACTTTGTTTGCCGAGGAATAATTTAGAAATTGACATCCCGTCTCCTAAGACAAACTAACGCGTGGGTCAATATAAGCTTGCAACAAGTCGATAAAGAGGTTAATCACGATATACCCAACCGCACCAAAGAGTGTCACCCCCATAATCGCTGGGAAATCCAAATTAAGGAAAGACCGAGCCGTGAATAATCCTAAACCGGGCCAGTTAAAAATAATCTCAACATAGAATGCACCCGTCAGCGAATAAGCAAAGGTTAAGCCAATGACAGTTAATGTCGGGATGATGGCATTTTTCAGCGCATAGACATACACAATCAATCCGCGTGATAATCCATAGGCTTCAGCAGTGCGGATATAGTTTTGTGCCATAACCTCTAGCATCGTCGCTCGTGTCATACGAGCAATTAGACCGATAGGGTAGGCAGCTAATGTGACAGCGGGTAGCATCAAATGCCATGCCACATCTTGAAAGGCAACCCAGTTCCCTGTCAGGAGCGTATCAATCAGGAACAATCCTGTGATGTCTTGTATCGGGCTTGTAAATCGCAAGGTGCTATCAACACGGCTTGCCAGTGGAAACCATTCCAACAATAAGCCAAAGAATAATTGTAAGAGTAATCCCAGCCAAAACTGAGGTAGAGAAACCCCGATGATACTAAATGCACGGACAAATATATCGGCAGGCTTACCGTGTAGCTGAGCCGAAAACACACCTAATGGAATCCCAACAGAGATGGCAATCACCAATGAGGTTAACAACAACTCGGCAGTTGCTGGCAGGCGCGACGCAATTTCGGTTGTCACAGGGCGTTTGGTAGCTAAAGAATCACCCAAATCACCAGATAACAGGTCACTCAAATAACGAGCATATTGTTGTGGAATCGGGTCATTCAAGCCCAATTCTTCGGTGACTTCTGCGATTTGTTCAGGGCGTGCGCGTGTACCAAGGTAGAGCGACGCAGGATTGGAAGGGACGACCCGTGTAAGGGTAAATGTGATTATCGTCATCCCTAACAACACCAATATCGACAAGAACAAACGCCGCAGGGTGTATTCCAACTTCTTCACAAATGATCCTTAATAAGTAGAGTTTCAGATATTTTTGGAAGTTATACCTACTGTTTATATTGATTATCGGACAAGGCAAGCCGTTGTCCCTACAGGGTTTCGGTATATTTTCGTAGGATTGAGACATATCTCAACC
>CAYGTY010000096.1:0-5106 GCA_964352825.1 uncultured Anaerolineaceae bacterium | reverse complement strand
CGTTGTCCCTACAGGGTTTCGGTATATTTTCGTAGGATTGAGACATATCTCAACCACAGGCACAACTTCTAATTTATTTCCAACTTTATCAAAAAACGATTTCTTTAAATAACCTTCGGTAAATAATTAGATTTTATTCGGCGGTCGGAATAGATTCAGACCCTACGAAACTACTGTCATTCGTAGTCTCAGCCGAAAACACCCTTCTAAAAACTTATCGAACCTTACTTTACATAACTGTATCAGACAAAATCAGGGTACAGATGAACATACATCCATACCCCGATAAAATTTTAGATTAGCTTGCAACTTCGATTTGGTAGAAGTTGATTGAGAATGGGTAGTTCAGGTTATAGTCAAAGCCACTGAGGTAAGTTGGAACAGCATACCATGTGCTAACATCCATGAAGAATAAACCCGGTGCTTCTTCGACCATGATTGTTTGTGCTTGTGTATAGAGGTCACGAGCCGCGTCTGTATCTGTACCTGATGTGATACCTGCTTCATCAATCAGACCGTCAAATTCTTCATTTGCCCAGTAGCTAAGGTTGAAGAATGGTGCAGCACTGCTACGGAACATTGACCACAGGTTATCAGCACCTGCATCACTATAGGTCGGCCAGTAAAGTAGCAAGAATACATCTTGTGCATTTGCTGGGTCGGATTTTGCTTCTTCCCATTGTTGACCGAACAAAATAGCTTCGATGGTGACTTCGATACCAAGTGCTTCTTCCCATGCATCTTTTAGTAGAGGTGCCATCGTTTCTTCGATTGCATTTTCTGCTGCATAGGTGATGCGTAAAGATACGGTGGATGGGTCTACACCAGATTCTGCAAGTAGTTGTTGCGCCATGTCTACATCATATGTGTATTGTGGGACATCTTCACTATATGGGAATACACCCTGTGGTGTCGCACCACGCGCTTGTGTCGCAAGACCTTCTGCGGCAACTGCAATGATTTGATCGTAAGGGGTTGCATAAGAAAGTGCTTGGCGGAAGGTCACATCGTCTAATGGAGGACGAAGGACATTCAAGAACCCTACATAATTAAATAATGTTGATTCTGTCGTGACATCAAAGTCTGCATTATCAACTAGGGCTTGATAGCTTGAAGGGGGAAGGCGTAAAGCAAGGTCAACTTCTCCACCGAGCAAGAGTTGTTCTTGAGTGACATCATCAGCAACGATGCTAATTTGAACGATGTCAAATTGAGTATCACTCCAACCACCCCAGTAAGATTCATTTGCCATGAGGATGACTTCGGCATCAGGGGTATATTCGCTCAGCATATAAGGACCTGTACCTGCTGCAACGCCTGATTCAAAGTAGCTATCGTCCGCTTCATAAGCATCAATCGCTGCTGGGCTGATAATCCATGCACCATAGGTTGAGCCAACAACAAGTTCTAGGGGTGCTGGATATGATAAGTTGAATTGAACAGTTAAGTCGTCAACCGCTTCGACTGTATCAAGTGGGAACCAAATAAAGCTCGCACCACTGATTTCACGAGTTAGGTTAATCGAGCGTACAACAGCTTCGGCAGTTAATGCTGTGCCATCATGGAAGGTTACACCTTCACGTAAATTGAATGTCCATGTTAAGCCATCTTCACTGGTTGACCAATCGGTTGCTAAAGCTGGTGAAAATTCTTCTTCTGCGTCAGGAGCATTGACCACAAGCAGTGTTTCGTAGATATTCGCCATGTATAATGCTTCAGTGGAAAATGAACTGGCGGGGTTCCATGTCGTTACACCAGCAGTCGATGCCACACTTAGAACTTGTGGCGTTTGTGCAAATGATGTACTGACCAATGTAAGTAATAAACTGAGTACAAGTATTAGCGTCAATCTACCCTTCATGTTATCCTTTACCTCACTAATATGTAATAAATTTCGTCACTGATATGATACCTTAGCGTTTGCACAAAATAAGCACAAGATAATCACATGGAACAATCATTACTGTTGCAAACCAAATTTTTGATACCCCAAATGAGCCACACTTACCTGTCTCGTCCGATGCTGGTTGAGTCAATTTGTGATGATGAGGAACAACGCACGGTCATTTTGGCAGCACCAGCAGGCTATGGCAAAACCTCATTATTAACCGAAGTCGCCACAGAATATAACGACCCTGTCATCTGGTTACAGCTTGATGAAGGCGATAATGACCCTGCAACCTTGATGGCATATTTGGTTGAAGGCTTTCGACGACAATTTTCAGAAACCTTTCTTGTGAATATACAATTGGATAATAGCATCGACCCCAACCGTATCCTGATTATCCTCTTAAACCAACTTTTTGAAAAAGAAAGACAAACAGGTATTTTGATTTTAGATGATTATCATGTCATACATAATTCAGCCGTCCATCAGTTAATTACTACTTTAGTCGAAAATTTACCACCTGCTATGCGTGTCATTATCGCCAGTCGGAATACCCCCCCCTTACCCTTAGCGCGATGGCGTGTTCGCAATCAGTTATTCGATTTACGGGCAGAAGATTTACGCATCACCCATGATGAAGCTGTCAAATGGCTGAAGCTACAATCTCGGTATTTGTCTGATGATGTTGTCTACGAACTCGTGAGGCGAACAGAAGGATGGGGCGCAGGTCTACAGTTGGTGACAGCCGTTATTGATGATTCAAACAATCCAGAAGTCATCCTTGAACGTCTGCACGGAACACAACATCACGTATTTGATTATTTGATGGAAGAAGTCTTTTATCATCAGACAGAAACCTATCAGTTATTTTTACTGCAATCATCTATTTTTCAGGAACTCAATCCAGAAACTTGTCAACGGGTACTCGGCTTCAAATTTGCATCCGATATGTTGATACACTTAGAAAAGAATGGCTTATTTGTGACACGCCTAGATGAATCACAACATTGGTTTCGGTATCATCAATTATTTCGCGATTTTCTATTAAGTCGATTGCAAATAGAATTTCCAGATTTATATCGAGATATTCAGTCTAAAGCAGGACATTACTTCGCATCGTATGAGCAAACAGAAAAAGCATTTCATCATTATATAGAAGCAGAGCAACATGATCGAGCTATTGATATGTTGTTGAACTTTGCTGATGACTATTTGATTCATGGAAGATTTGAGGAAATTCAATCCTATGTCAATATGATTGAGCCGAAGATTCGTAATCAGTATTCCCCTTTACAGCTATTGCAAGCACGCTTATTTCGGTTTGGCGGTCAACTTAGTGAATCCATACGCCACCTACAAGGGATTCTCCATCAACAACCCATAGCCCATATCCTGTGTCAGGCACAAGTGGAGCTATCTGCGATTTATCTCTATCAGGGTAAATATCAGCAAGCCTATGAAGTTGCGAGCATCGCGGTTGAAGAGGGGCAAACATTAGATGTCAACACCTATGTCCCTGCATTGATGCAACTCGCCAGTTGTATCGGTTTTGTCAAAGGGATGAACGAAGGCTATCAGATTGCGACAGAAGCCTATCAAATGATGCAAAATCATAGCCACCGTTTTAACCAGATTGAGCGAGCAAATTTACTCCATATGCTTGGGCAAATCTGTTGGTGGTATGGTAATGTTCAGCCTGCTATCAATTATTGTCATCGTGCGCTGAGGTTACTGGATGATGTTGGTACATCACTAAAAGCACGTATCTATATTACAATGGCAATTCCCACACTCTATCAAAAAGATTATGAACAAGCCCGTCACCTATCCGAGCAAGCGATTGATATTTGTCAAGACTTGCAACTCGTCGAACTCATGCCAGCAGCTTATGCTGCATTAGGCAATGTGCTAACCCGCATCGGAGAAATCGAAAGAGCAGAGGTCTGTTTACGAGCCGCTATCGACCATGCTGTGACCATTGATGGCGCACGCTATGCAAAG
Organism: uncultured Anaerolineaceae bacterium; assembly: GCA_964352825.1. Taxonomy (GTDB): domain Bacteria; phylum Chloroflexota; class Anaerolineae; order Aggregatilineales; family Phototrophicaceae; genus UBA6055. The sequence continues at coordinate 1,217 of CAYGTY010000096.1, read as the reverse complement.
GTAATGGCAGCAGGTTATCTCGCACAGAACTTGGCATTGCAAGGGCGGTCAGATGAAGCACAGGATATTGTCCGTGAAGCACTCGCACCCACCAATGACCAGTCTTATGTATATGATGTCTATGTCGGGCATAGTGTATTGGCGGATATGTTATTGGATAGCAACCAACTCATTGAAGCAAAAGCTATTTTCAATAAACTCATTTCGATTGGTGAAATCACGCAATATCGCATCCCACTCGCAATGGCATACTTTGGTTTAGCCTATATCATGCTCCAAGAACAGCAACAAGAACAAGCATTGACCTATTCGCAACAATCCATCGCCTTACTAGAACCATCCATGATGCACCAACTCTACTTAGACCAACAACAACGCGCTCTCGTGATTTGTAAACAACTCGTCCAACACATCCCCGATAATACCTTTGTCCACCAAGTTTATGAATCATTGTCTGCAACGATTGAGCAACCCCCAGAAACCATCATAATTGTCTCATCCGATGTCATCCAAGTACAAACATTAGGTACATTGCGTGTTTTTCGCAATCATCGAGAAATCGAGCCAAAAGCCTTTGCATCTGCCAAAGCACGGGACTTACTCGCATACTTCATTACATTAAGGTCGAAGTCCGTCAATATCGAGCGAGCCGTCAGCAATATGTGGGAAGATGATACAGGCAGTGTCAGTGCATTTCATACCGCATTGTATCGACTACGTGGCGCATTGCGACCCAAAGGCAACAAAGACAAGTTTATCCTGTCGGAGGTCGGAGAATATCGGCTGGATGGTACAAAATTTGATATTGATGTTGTTCAGTTTGATACCTTACTGCAACGAGCAAAACATGAAACCGATGCAGAACAACAAGCCACTTTATTAGAGACTGCGCTCGGATTATATCAAGGTGCATACCTCGACAGCCTCTATTATGAGTGGGTTATCGTCGAACGTGAGCGATTAGAACGGCAATATCTACAGTCGATTGACACATATTGTGACTTACTGAATACCGATAAGCAATATCAAACTGTCGAAAGCTGGCAAAGTAAAGCCTTAGAGATTAATCCCTATGATGAAAGTCTACACATCCGCTATATGCAAACCCTCTTGCATCTTAATAATCAACAGCGATTGATTGAGCATTATCAGCATCTCAGACAATTGCTATCCAATGCTTTTGGCTCTGAACCCATGCCCCAAACCCAAGCAGAATA
>CAYGTY010000095.1:11775-22904 GCA_964352825.1 uncultured Anaerolineaceae bacterium | reverse complement strand
AGATAAATTTGGTGAGTTATCCACTGGCTTTCACTTTTTTAAAAGCAGATTTTCAAATTAATGCCATATAAAAATATCGAAACGTATCGCTTTTCTGCTACAATAGCCTCAAAATATCAGCGATATAAAGGAAATAGTTATGACAGACCATCCACTCGTACAAGGTATGAACCCAGAGCAATCTGCCGCGATTACCGCAGGTGATGGTCCAGTATTGGTATTAGCAGGTCCGGGTAGTGGTAAAACGAGTGTCCTCACCCGTCGTATTGCTTATTTGATTAGCGAAAAACAAATCCCCCATCACCGCATTATGGCGGTTACATTTACCAATAAAGCCGCTGGCGAAATGCGAGAACGGGTTGAGCATCTGCTGGGTGATAAGTTACGCGGTCTACAAATCGGTACATTTCATGCAACCTGTGCGCGTTTCTTACGGATGGAAGCAGAAAGCCTCGATTATCGTCAAGATTACGCGATTTACGATAGTGATGACCAACAACGCCTCATCAAAAGCGTGATGGGACGACTTAACATCGACACGAAAAAGTTTAACCCACGCGCGATATTAGGGAGTATTTCCAAAGCCAAAAACGAAATTATCTTACCGCATGAATATCAAGCCCTCGATTATTTTAATGAAATCGTCAAACGAGTATATGAAGCCTATCAAGTTGCGCTTAGAGCAGCGAATGCGATGGACTTTGATGATTTACTGCTAAACATGGTTTTGCTGATGCGCGAGAATCAAATGGTGCGCGAGAAGTATCAACAACGCTTTAATTATATTTTGGTGGATGAATTCCAAGATACCAATAAAGTCCAATATGAGTTGGTGCGCTACTTTGCATTGCCACAGAATAACGTCTTTGTTGTGGGTGATGAAGACCAAGCCATTTATGCTTTTCGTGGCGCAGATTATCGGAATGTCTTGCGTTTCCGTGATAATTATTCAGACCCAAAAGTAATTCTATTAGAGCAAAATTATCGCAGTACCCAAATTATCTTGGATGTTGCACGAGCAGTGATTGACCTCAATAAAAACCGTACCCCGAAAGCCTTACACACCGACAGAGGCAAGGGTGAATTGCTTAAGTTATTTGAAGCCTATGATGAACGTTATGAAGCGGAGTATGTGCTGGAGCAAATTCATCAGTTGCGGATGGATGAAGGATACGATTATGGTGATTTTGCAGTCATGTATCGGACAAATGCTCAATCCCGTGCCTTAGAGCAAGCTTTCATCAATGCCAGTGTGCCTTATACGCTTGTCGGCGGGGTGGGATTCTATAAACGGCGTGAAGTCAAAGATATGTTAGCCTACCTGCGCCTTGTCCAAAATCTTGATGATAGCGTCAGCTTTGAGCGTGTAATTAATGTCCCCAAGCGCGCCATTGGCAAAAAGTCGGTGCAGAACTTCCAAGATTGGGTTAACCGTGAAGGCATCACCTATAAAGAAGCCTTCAATCGGCTATTAAATGGTGAAGCCACACCGCTTTCGGCAGGGGTTCGTAAAAAGTTTTTGGGTTTTGCAGAGCAGATTATCGTCTGGCAAGAAATGGCGGAAACAGGGAATTTGCTCAACTTGTTTGATACGATTACAGCATCATTGGGTTATTATCTCTATCTGGAAGAAATTAGTAAATCACATGAGGAAGCCATCGACCGCGCCGACAATGTGCGCGAGTTACGCGGTTTACTCCAATATGCAACTGAATATGAGCAACCTCTGCATGAATTTTTGGCTGAACAGTCGCTCGTTGCTGATGTCGATAGCCTCAAAGACGATCATGATGCCGTCACCCTCTTAACCCTTCATTCGGCAAAGGGTCTCGAGTATCCTGTTGTCTTCCTCACGGGCTTGGAGACAGGGATTCTCCCTCATTTCCGTTCCTTTGAAGAATTAGAGGGTATCGAAGAAGAACGACGCTTATTTTATGTTGGTGTGACGCGTGCGAAACAACGTCTATTCCTCACCTATGCCTTCCGCCGTGCTTTATATAATGGCGGTGGTAATCAAACTGAACCCTCAGAATTTCTGGGCAGTGTACCTGTTCATCTGATGGACGGCTCACCTACAACTTTAGCCAATGTGCGCCAATCTCAAAATTATGAAGCTCAATTCCGCTGGGATAGACCCTCAGTTAATACTGAAAGTCGACTTGACCGCGATTTACGGGAAAAAGCAAAAGCTCAACCCAAACCCGATAGCAAACTTACAAAGAAAATCATCCCCTTTCCAAGTAAACCAAAACCTGAACGCCCCTCTTCAAAATTTAAGTTTGGGATGCGTGTGTATCATCCGCAATTTGGTGAAGGTAAGGTGATGGGTGTCTTGCATGATATGGTTGATGTGCAATTTGAGGGGGAGGTATTACCCAAGAAAATCTTAGCGGATGCGGATGGCTTTAAGATATTGGAATAGATATTAGACCTACTTTCATCGAATCATCATCTAATATCTTTGTGAATAGGCTAGAAATATGTTAAAACCCTAGAATACATAAATGGGAGACTGACATATGGCAAAAGCACACCAACTCAGTATCGGTGATATACAGGTCGCGATATTACTTGAGGGCGAATCAAAACTTGACCTCGCTAATCTAGGGCGACGTTATCCAAATGCAACAGACGACGAAATCGTATCGGCACTCGATGGTATCAGTGAATCTATCACCAGCCTTAATCCACTTTACATCAATAGCAATGGCACAAAAATCATCGTGGACACAGGCTTTGGTGAAGCACGCCGTCCAGATATGGGCAATCTTGAACCTGCATTAGAGAGTATCGGTGTATCCGCCAGCGAGATTGACATAGTTTATCTGACGCACTTTCATGGCGACCATATTATGGGAATAGTTGATGCGGATGGTGGGCTTTCCTTCCCGAATGCGCGCTACATGACCCACGAAAAAGAATGGGACGAGTGGATGGGACGTTGGGGAGCATCCGAAGATGAGGGACATCAACGCTTCCTCAAGATGATGAAATCACTAGAAAGTCAATTTATCCTCGCAAGTGAGGGCGATGAAGTCGCAGATGGTGTGACCATTGTAAACATCCCGGGGCATACACTCGGGCAATCAGGATTATTGATTGAATCCAACGGGGAACGCGTTATCCACCTTGCCGATGTTTTGCATCAACCTTTTCAGTTTAAATACACAGGTTGGCATTTTGCCTTTGATTCGGACGGCGAGTTAGGCGTACAAACCCGTGAAAGCATCCTCAAACGTTGTGCTGATCAAAACTTGCTGACTATATTTTATCATCTCCAATTCCCAGGTTTAGGGTATGTCAAACAAGTTGATGGTGAATTTGTGTGGGACGCAATCGAATAAACTCACCTGCGCTTAAGCATCTACCTATTTTTCTCTAAGCCCCTCTTCGGATAATACTCAGTAAAGAGCGGTATAGTTCAATAAATTCTGTGAGTATGAGGGGTCTAATATTATCATGAGCATTGATTTATTTTGGGATAATGACGAACAAAATGTATTCTTGGTTGAGTTTAATGGCAGTTGGACATGGTCAGACCTCAATAAAGTGCTCAAAACCAGTGCCCGCATCTCTGCTGAACGTAACCAAGTTATGGGCGCAATCTTAGATGTCCGTAAAGGTTTAAATCTCCCTGGAGGGTCTGTTTTTAACCGTGAGGGAATGAATCAGTTTAAACAATTGCTAGCGATGAGTAATGGCGGACAAGAAAATGGTCCTGTCGTTATCGTCGGTATGACAGGCATGATTAAAACCATCTTTGATACAGTAACTCAAATGGATAGAAAAGCGGCTAAGAGTGTCTACTTCGCTTCATCAATGACTGAGGCACGCGCTTTGATGCAAATTCAGATGAATCGCCAAACCGTCAGCGCATAATCCAATCACATCATAACGATCATAAACTTGGGGCGAATCAATAACGATAACGCCCCTTTTGATTTTAGCCAAACAACCAGCGTTCTACTCTTTCGATTAAACTAGGCGCGGTTGCAATGCGGTTAAAAAAACATCATCAATTGCTACCTCATGACGGTTGCGGTCAATGAAATAGCTGACGGTATCAAATCCAGCAGATTGTAACTTCTGGAGAGCTTTATCAAAGTCAATTCCAACTCTTTTTGGCTCATGTGAATCTGAACCCAGAACAACAGGAATATCCCGTTTTGCCATCTCTTCGAGAATTTCCATTCCGGGGTTCATCTCTTTATAAGATTTATTCACCCCACTGGTATTGAGTTCCATCGCAACCCCTGTTTTTGCAATACGATCCAGCACAGGTTTAATCGTGTCCATATGGTCACTGACTTTGTATTGGCTAGCATGAACAATTTTTACAATATCAGGATGACTCAGGCAATCGAACAATCCTGATTCTGCCGCATTGGCGAGATTTAAGAAATAGCTCCGTTCATATTCGAGACGGTCATGACCCGTCAAATAGATGAGCTTATATTCGTCGGTCTGGGGATGGACTGAGCCAAGAATATAGCTGAAGTCGGCGCGACTATGTAAGTCCTCTAGCCAACCTTCCATGCCAATCATAAAGTCACTTTCCATACCGAGGCGCACATCAACCTGCCCTGCATATTCATCGCGCGCCCGATAAACCATATCGACGTATTCATCAAATTGGTTAATCGACATGCGGACTTTCGGATTCCAGCCAAAGGGCATTGGGCTATGGCAAGTGATGGTAATCCCTTTCAAGCCTTTTTTGATGGCTTCTTGGGCATATTCTTCAGGTTTACCGCGGGAGTGTTTGCAAAGGGGCGTGTGCATATGCGAATCGTACATGTTTCTTTGGTCGGACATTCATGCTCCAATATGAGTTTATCAAATCAAATTAAGGGTGCATTGTGGTTCATATTAGGAAAAATGTCTACGCTACTTTTGGTTAGGGGATGATGAAATCGATATATATATGATATTCGTGCGTATATTCAGAATACTTTCACATGTGAACTTCGATGGCACAGACCCAATAATTAAATCTTTATTATTCACAAATAGAAATCTATGTATAATCAATTTATCGAGCAGATATTTTACACATATAAGTTAATAAGTGTAAAACTATAACATATTTAACAGGTTATCTAACACATATTACAGCCAACACTAGCCTACGATCAATACGTTAAATAACCCAATTAAGGGAGGTAAGTATCTCATATGTATGAACAAGAATATATCATTCCCGTTTTTGAACGTCCTTACGTCACGATTCATTGGGATAAAGTCAATAATGTTGTCATTGCAGAGTGGAAAGATTTTGTAATGGGTGACAATGCGAGAGAAGCATTAGATGTGGGCTTAAATCAGGTCATCAAAACAGGTGCAACTCGGTGGTTATCAGACACACGTAAGCTCGGTGTCCTGACTGAACCTGATAAAAAGTGGGTTGTTAATGATTGGTTTCCACGTGCACTTGGTGCAGGGTTAAATCTTATGGCAACGGTATTATCAGAAAAATCAGTGGCACAATTAGGTGTCAGCAAAATTATGAAAAAAGCAGCGACTGACCAACTCCAACAAGCCAATTTTGAAACAGTCGAAGACGCACATGAGTGGTTGATAACACCTTAAACATAATCGGATAAAGGGGCATTCTATGTCCCTCTTATTCTATATTTGGTTAGGTGCGATAATCTTCATCCTCAAGTAACCCCATTTCACGCGCTTTGGCTTCGGGCAATGGATCAAGCATTATCCAGTCAGGTAATTGAAACTGATAAATAAAACCGTTATATGGGAATTTAAGCATGCTAACAATATCATCTTCAATGCTTATCCCTGGTGAAAATTTTCCGATATTTTTCAGCCAGTTGATTCTATCGATTGATGCTTGAACGAGTTGGCATCTCCAATCTAATTGATATATATAGACTAGAACATTTTTGTGCCACCGACAATAGATATAAGAAGCTTGATACCAATCATCATTCGGTATTTGCCAATCCAGTGTTCGTTTACCATCAGCTTGTATGCGAAGAAAATACTTATTCTTCGATAACTGTTTAGTTGCCTTATCTTGATAAAAATCAATCCACGCAATCCAATTGTGTTCTTTGTGAACCGCTCCGCCTAAAATTCTAATTTGATAATCTTCATCGATATCGTTGTTCAGGCGATTAATTAAGTTTTCAAAGTGAGGTAACTGTAAATCACTTGGATGAGCTTCATAATACAAGTCATTTTTAAAATTAGGGTAAGTCATAGATGATATACCTTCTGATAGTGATTGGCATCCAGACTTTATACATAACTAGTGCGAATAAACCTCAGAAACCTTGAACTGATGCCACGAGACTATCAAAATGTTTGGTAACCCACTCGAAGTAGGCTAGTTTTTCTTTTTTACTACTTCGTATCTTTGACTCTTTGTATTGAAACGTAAGTCTGACACTTTACACTTTCAACTTATTCCTTCTTCAATGCTCGCATCCCATTGAGCGTCACAACCAATGACATACCGACATCAGCGAAGACAGCCACCAACATACTGACATTGCCTGTCATGGCGAGAATTAGGAAGACTGCTTTTAATCCAAATGATAAGAGGATATTCTGCTTAATCAGATTACGGGCAAAGCGCGCCATCTGTATCGTAAAGGGCAATTGCTTGAGATTATCTGCCATCAAGACAATATCGGCAGTTTCCATCGCTTGAGCTGTTCCTGCACCACCCATCGCAATCCCAACTTGAGCAGTCGCGAGTGCAGGTGTGTCGTTGATGCCATCACCTATCATCGCTACTGTTTTATATTGCTTTTGCATTTTTTCGACAGAACTGACTTTATCTTCTGGCAGTAACTCAGCATAAACATCATTTACACCGACTTGTTTACCAATCGCTTGAGCTACGGTTCGGTTATCGCCTGTCAACATAACAGAATCGATACCCATTTTATGTAATTCAGCCACAACAGCTTGGCTTTCATCACGAACTGTATCAGCAACAGCAATCACACCGCGCACGTCGTCGCCATCATGTACCATCACTGCTGTTTGACCATTGGCTTCAATTTGTTTAGCTGTATCACAGAGATGTTGTGTATGATTGAAGCTATCTTCAAAATAGCTATGACTACCAATCGTCACTGTTTTTCCATCAACTGTTCCACGGACTCCGTGCCCTGTCAGTGTTTCAACATTTTCAGCCGTCGCATAGGCTAGGTCTTGTTGCACTGCCGATGCCAAAATTGCTTGGGCATAGGGATGGGTACTCTGTGCTTCGATAGATGCCGCCAAGCTCATGAGGTCATCACAGTGGTTGCAATCCTCAGCCTCAGCACAATTATCGGTATGGGTTGCTGTCACTGTCGGTTGACCGCGTGTGAGCGTTCCCGTTTTATCAAAGGCAATCGCATCAACTCGTCCGAGTGCTTCCAGATGTGCGCCACCTTTAATCAAGACACCGCGTCGTGCCACAGATGTAATTGCACTAATCACGGTCACAGGGGTACTAATTACTAAAGCACAAGGGCAAGCAATCACCAACATCGATAAAGCACGATAAAACCAACCGTGTTGAGTTGCTGTATCCCAGAAAGGTTGACCCAAGAGAAGCGGTGGGAGAAAAGCAATCAATAATGCCACCACAGCAACCGCAGGTGTATACACATGTGCGAATTGGTCAATGAGTCGTTGGCTTGGTGCACGGACGGATTGCGCCTTTTGCACAAGGTCAATAATTCGGCTTAGGGTATTATCTTCGGAGAGCTTGGTTACACGAATTTCGAGCGTTCCTTCACCATTAATCGACCCAGCAAAAACGTCGTCATTTATAGACTTTAGGACAGGTAAACTTTCGCCTGTAATGCTCGCTTGATTGACACTACTATGCCCCGACAATACCTCGCCATCCATCGGGATTTTCTCACCCGATAGAACACGGATATGGTCATCAATTTTCAAATGTTCCACGGGAACAACTTGTGTCGTATCCCCTGTCATACGATTGGCTGTTGCTGGTTTGAGCGCGACTAAACTCCGTAAGCTATCACGGGCACGGTCAGCAGTATAACCTTCTAGGGCTTCGCCGATGGAAAACAAGAAAATCACCATCGCGCCTTCCAGATACTCACCGAGGATAATTGCCCCCACTGCTGCAATCGTCATCAGCATATTGATATTAAATTCGTGATTGATGCGAAGGGTATTCACACCACTTTCAGCAATCGGCTTAATTGCAATCACCATCGCGAGAACATACACCATATTGATAATGCCTTCAGGTGCAAGTTGGAGTAGGTCAGTCGCCATCGCAACCAATAATGCTAAACCGCCATAAATAGCGAGACGCGTCGATTGGCGTTCCCAGAGATAATCCCAGAAGCCAAACACACCACCCCGTTTTGGTTTTTCATCTTCGGCTTGTGCTTGACCTTTGGTGTGAATCGTCTTACCTAAAGATTCAACTCGTTGTTGAAGTTGGTCAAACTCGACATGACCTGTGAGTCGCAAAATACTTGATGCAAAGTCCACATGTGCAAAATCCACACCAGCAAGTTTCTCAACCCCAGTTTGGACTTCACGCGCACAGCCAGCACAATCCATATTACCAATAATATACGTTTGCATGGTTGCGGGTGGCTCAATCGTTTTACCAAGAGCCTCAACCCGTTCTTTTAATTTTTCATATGGGACATCTCCATCGAATTGGAGCATCTTTGTTGCAAAATCGACATTGGCATTCGCGACACCTGCTAATTTGCTGACCCCCGTTTGGACTTCACGGGCGCAGCCAGCACAATCCATATTGCCGATTTGATAAGTTTGTTGAGGCATTTTTGCCTCCTCTTAATGAGATAATGTATCATTAACGATAGACTTACAATTATATAATTAGTCTACCGCTATGAATCATATTCCGTCAAGGGAAAACGCTGTAAAGCCCTGAAAATAGGACATTGTATCAATACGAGTTGAGTTATGAGACAGTTAAGTAAAATCTAATTCGAGAAATCAAACTGAAGGGGAAGTATATCCCTACAAGCAAACTTTCACCTGTAGGGATGGGGAAGCTATTTATTCAAAAATCCAAGAATCGGTGTTGCGTTCCCAGCCACTGATGAGTTCATCATCGCTGAAGAAGTTAGCAACTTCGATCTGACCATTTTCTGGGCTATCTGAACCATGTACGAGGTTACGACCAATTTCGAGACCATAATCGCCACGAATTGTACCTGCGCCTGCTTCGGCTGGATTGGTTGAGCCGATTGTACCGCGTGCTGCCAAGATTGCGCTTGTACCTTCGAGAGCAATCACAACCACAGGTGAGGATGTGATATAAGATACTAAGCCACTAAAGAATGGGCGTTCACGATGTACCTCGTAGTGTTTTTCCGCAAGTTCTTGAGAAACCTGCATGAGTTTCATGCCGATAATACGTAAACCACGTTGTTCAAAGCGTTTAATGATTTCGCCTGTTAAGCCACGTTGGACTGCATCAGGTTTTACAATAATCAATGTACGTTCCAAGAGATTACCTTTCGATATTTTAGGATTTTATGCAAACGGCTTGTATCATACATTCGCTTTGATTAAATATGTATAGTCAAGTCAACACCATAAGAATTTATCCACGCACACACCAAGTATCTGGACAACCCGATACAAGCCAATAGCCATCATCCCCTGCTTCGACTGTCCAGCCAATCGTGCCAGCGTAGTCCACTTGCCACCATGTAAAGCCATCCGCACAAACAGGTCCATCCAGCACATTGAACCAATCATTTGAGGGAATCGACCCGACTTTTTCCGCACTTGTTGTTGGTTCACTCCGCATATTATTAGCAGAATCCGTGATGACATAGGCTGTTTGATTGATTTCTAGGCGCGTACTACGAGCATTTCCCGTACAATACGCTGATGTATGCAGAACCGCCTCATCAGGAATCAGAACATTAATTTTCCCACTAGGTGCAAGTAAGCTACCCTCTCCGTCAATATCAATTGTATGAAAGCCAAGAATACGATCATAAAGCATCGGATTACCGTTTTCATCGACACCCATCATAATTGTTTGCCCATTATTTGCCAGCGAAGCATAGACATAATTGCGTTGTCCATCTTCATTAAGTGTAGCCACCCATTCGCCATCGGCACTTAGCACATCAATCATACGCTTCCCAGCGTCTTGGATTTCCCAGCGTAAGTTAATTAATGAATCAGGATAAGCAGTCATCATACGCCCAAAACGACCCGTAGAGAGTAATTCAGGTTCTGCATTCGGATTCATCGGGTTCAATAAATACCAGTCAAGCCCTGTATCAAGTGCAATCCGCTCTCCATTGGGTGTGCGAATCATATAACTTTGCTTATATTCATCAAAAGGGTTGGGGACAGACAAGACGCTACCATCAACTTGATAAAAGTTGTATATGGTTGGCTTCGGGTTTATATAATTTTCGTCAAATTCGATATGCTCAATCAAAATCCCACTGGCTGTCCAGTTCTTAATAAAGATCGGATTGGGTGTCGGTGACTGTTCAGCAATCCCCTCATACAGAAATCGTGTTTCACCCAACTGAACATCATAGACATATAATTTATCCCCATCGACCCATGCCAATTGAGACCCATCAGGAGACCATACAGGTAAGCTCAAACTTTTTAACTGGGTCGGGCTTGTAATATTGTCATCTTGTCCAACAATCAACATATGCTCGCCTGTTGCCAAGTCTAGAAAATACATGTCAAAAACTTTTGGTGCAAACTGATAATCGTCTAAGGTTTCAATCTCACTAATTTGTTCTGTATAGGCAATGTAGCGACTATCAGGAGATAGCCTTATATTTCGAGCATCGGATACATCAGCCACAGTCCGGAATGTCTGTGCATCGGGTTCATAGACGGTTACGTGATTATCAATCAGAAAAACCAATGACCAGTCGCGTTCACTTTCATCTTGTGCTTGGGAATTTAAAATCGGGGAAACGAAGCAGGTAACAATAAAAACCATCAATAGGAGTCGCATAAGGTCACACTCTCAATGAGTTATCAGTGACTTCAGTCTACTTAAAGATGGTTTTCAGTGCCAATTGAAAATCAGGAAGTAAGTCGCCACCATCAATCGTTAACTTAATGACAGCAGTATTCGGGGCATAGACATCAATGGCTTG
>CAYGTY010000095.1:0-11675 GCA_964352825.1 uncultured Anaerolineaceae bacterium | reverse complement strand
CATCAATCGTTAACTTAATGACAGCAGTATTCGGGGCATAGACATCAATGGCTTGTTCTTCAGGATAGACAACCCATACAATCGTACCTTCGGCAAGATAATTTGCAACTTTAATCGTTATCAAGCGTTGTGAATCTGTTGGCGAAACCACTTCAACAGCAAGGTCAGGAGGCATTGAGATATAGGAGGTGTCTTCAAATTCAGGCATTCTCTTTTTACTGATAAACCCCACATCAGGGATATAACGATCATCACCAACTTGATAACCACCATCTGCTCCTGTTGTATGTCCGAGGTCATTGGTATGAACATAAACCGCTAAAAAACCACCAATAATGCTACCTAAGTTTGAAGATATACTATTAGAAACCACTTCATATACCTCACCCGCAATAAACTCATAGCTATGACTGATGTTATCAGAGCGCAACGCCCATTCATCAAATTGTGCTACAGACAGATTTTGTGCATCAAGTACCATATCGCTCAACCTCAAATAATGACTTGTCTCTTTAGTATAAATGAAAGTTGATTTGCGTGGGGGATTTTAATTAAACAATCGTAGAATATTTATAGAGTACTGCAGTCGCTATCAAAACACCACATATTGGGGGATTATTTTTTGTGGTTTCATTTACACTCGAATCATCAATTACAAAAGGAGTGTATTCATGTTTGAGGATGTTCGGTCACAATTCTATCCGCAAGTCTTAGAATCGGAGATTCGAATACAAGCAATGTCAACACGCAGTGAGTTTTTTGCTATCACAGGGTCGTTATTTGATGAGGTCTTTACACCTTTTGACCAGTTAGGCGCATATCAACTGCCAGCAGAACGACAAGAAAACCTCACGCCTCTCAAGCAAGCATTCGCAGGTACACATCATGAATATTTTGTATTTTATGATAGAAAGGATGTTGCAGGTTGGTCATATGGTGAGATGCACGACCTCGAAACCTACTTTATGACCAATACAGCCATTTTAGCGAGCTATCGTCGGCGTGGTATTTATAGCCATTATCTATATCATTTTATAGCTTATCTCAAAGCACTCGGCTATGAGCGTGTTACGAGCCATCATCAACCCAATAACCGTGCTGTATTAATCGCAAAGCTCAAGGCAGGCTTTGTTCTCAGCGGCATGATTTTAGATGAACGCTGGTCTGCCCAAGTTCAGATGACTTACCATATGTATCCAGACCGTCAGCAAGGGTTCAGTCAAGCGTTCTCGCTAGAGATATTAGAACCTATCTAAAACTATTTTATAGATAAGAATTCGTGAATTTGAATCGTATCACCAACAGCTATCATACCGCCTTGCACCACTTTGGCTAACATACCGAGGCGATTCACAGCTTCATCCTTCGATTGCCCGTGAATCATTTCTAGCCATTCACAACCCGTCCGCACCATCGTTAATTCGATAATTGCAGAGTGCCCCAGTTGGATTTGCGTCCCAATCGGGAGTTCCATTACATTCACGCCCTCAATCACCAGTTGTTCACCAAGTTCTCCTGGGTTCACTTGAAAACCGAGGTCTTGTAATGATTCAACCGTATTCATCGACAGGATGTTAATTTGTCGCTTGGGGTTACGTCCTGCTTTACGGTCACCCTTGATGCCGTGTCCAGCAATTAACTCGATTGATTTCACAGGGACTCTATTAAATTGTTTGTCTTCTAGGCGAGATACATCAGGTTGGTAACAAATACTGATAATTTTCATAATCATATCTTTCTGATTGATAGGTATCTTAATTATCAGACTCATTTCTAAAGATTTTCTTACTTCAATATATACAGCCTCAATCCTGTTTTTTGTTGTCTAATGATACAATAAAGATAAGTTTTTCAGTGCAAATAATAATTAATCACAAAATTTATCAGATACAATTATGTAGATTCGTAACAACATCCATATTGTAGGCTGTAATCTAAGACATCTTTTAATTGACCCGTAACTTATTGCAATGTTATTCGGTATATCTTATAACGCGCATTCAAGTACCAAACGCGGGCACACAACAGGAGATATTTTGAATCGCGTTGAAGAACAACAGTTAATTCAACAAGCGCAAAACGGGTCGCAAGAGTCGTTTGCAGAGTTGTACCGAGCGTATGTACAGCAAATCTATCGCTATATTTACTTTCGGACACGGAATGAGCAATTGGCGGAAGATTTAACAGCTGATGTTTTTACAAAAGTTGTTGAAGGGCTGCCACGATATATCGATAAAGGCAAACCATTTATTGCATGGTTATATCGTATCGCTCATGCACGGGTTGTAGACCACTATCGCAGACAAGACCGCCGACCCACTGCAACAAATGTTGAAGATGCGAACTTATCTATAACACCAGATTTAGATGTTGACCTTGTAAAGGAACATGCTTCGCAAGCCTTATTACAGGGAATTGATTCGCTAACTGTTGACCAACAACAAGTGATTATCTTGCGGTTTATCGAAGGATTACCCATTGAGGCAGTTGCTGAACAGTTGGGCAAGAAGGGGAATGCCATCAAAGCTTTACAATTTCGGGCTGTGCGCTCCCTTGCTAGTTATCTTGAACGGTCTGGTTTCGATATAGAGTCCATTATGGCAGGTTTATCTTGAGTACACTCGATATGCAATACCCACAAATTTTAGATGAGTGCATCACCCATCTCCAAGACGGAGACTGGACGCTATCGACTTGTTTAACACAATACCCAATGTATGCTGAACAACTCCGAGATGATCTTGCGATATTCCAATTGTCAAAGCAAATCGCAACACCAAGCCTTTCGGATACTGCCGTTGATGCAATGGAAGCCAAGCTATTACGCCAATTTAACCGCATTCCTAGCCAGTCTAGCAAACCTGTAAAACCAAACCCACGTCGTCGGCAATGGTATACACAGCCCATGATGCGTTGGGCGGCAGGATTTGTATTTATGCTGATGTTATTGATTGGGACAGGTGGCGGTACAGTTGTGATTGCATCCAGCAGTTTACCAGGGGACGGATTATATCCTGTTAAAACCACATGGGAGCAAGTTGTCATCACAGGGGCAACCCTTGTCAATCAACAAGATGGTGTATGGCTTAACCTAGCACAAGTTCGCGCAGATGAAATTATCCAACTGCAAGAGGCTGGACGAACCATTCATATTACTGACGAGGTATTGGACACATTTTACACTACAGCCTCATCTGCAATTTTGTATTCGACACCTGCAACGACAGAAGAATATATCGCATTCACAGAGTCCGTTCGCCCCATCTTTACAGAAAATGTGTTACCCGATGTGAGTGAAACAAGACGCTTCCGTATTCTTAGTGTACTCAATCCTGAGCTTGATTCGTCAGGCAAGCTAGTTATTGCAAATAGCGATAGTTTCTTACCACAAGCAGAAATCACTGAGACACCAGAGCCAACCCTTGAACCAACAGCAACATTCACAATGACACCAACCCAAACAGATACAGCTACCACGACAGCTACTATGACAAGTACGCCAACACTCACACGCACCCCCACACCGTCGCGTACACCAAGCCCTGTCCCATCCGTTGTTATCACAGCAACCTATACACTGACACCCACATCCACATTGACGCTAACTCCATTGCCAGTCGGTACACGCAGCAGTGGCTCAATAACGCAAAGTGATACGGGTGAGCAAGTCTTCGGACCGGGGATTGAAGGGGATTTTAGCTCAGGTGAGAATATCTATTTCGTTCGCGAAACAGAGAAAGCAGTCGAGCTTACCCAAACCGCTATTGCAGGGCAATAATACGAGCGTAGCGTAGGTTTCTTTAGGATAGTCGTAGAGAGGGCGTAGACAAAATCAACGCCCTTTAATTTGTTATTTATGAATCGGCAAAGCGCACACGCTCAAGCAAATCTTCAGCATCTTCTAGTGTTGCCACAATCTTACAATTCACACGTACCAGTTGGAAAACCGTTGTTGCCATAAATTTTACAAAGGGGTTATCTGTACCTATCAGAATAATCCAGCCCATTCCCTCTTGAGATGCCGTCATCTTCGTTGCATCGCGTATTTGGGCGAGGTTCTTAGGGTAATTATCCATTGCGCGTAAATCAGCAATGAGATGTATTTTTCTACCGTCTCCAGTGAAATAGTTTTCCACATATTCTTGATTCATACTCACCATTTCAGCAACGGTAAACTCGCCGACAACCTCAGTAAACACAATTTCGTTTTCTTTATACCAGAATGTTTTGTATGGCACGTTGTAAATTCCTTCATCTAATACTGCAACACTTAAGATAATTTAGAGAAGGACTCTTAATTCAGGAAATGGTGAGTTTGGTGAGCGGTAACGGTTGGTCGAAAGTTGCCAGTGCCAGCTTGCGATAACTTGGTCTTTTAGCCCTTCGATATAAAGAGCAACATCATGGTCGATTTGTTTATTGTCCCATGATGGTACATGACTTACTTGTGTATAAAAATCATCAATTGCGTCATTAACAATTTCAACACCCTGTACCACTGCTTCCTCAAATGTATAACCACCATAATCTTCTAATACACAAACAAGGTTAAAGCGAGATTGTGTTCCGATAACCTCTTTAGTATATGAAAATAAGTCATTAGACAATGCCCCAACTTTTGCAACAGCCAAACGTAGGTTTTGTATATAGTCTGAATTAATCACAACATCAGGTAATACAATGCCTCGCGCAAACTCTAAGCCGTCTATTGTGGGGTGCATTCCAGAATCAAGAATCCTTAATTTAATATAATCGCCTATGATATTATCACTACTATTGATTATATCCTCAAGTGTATAGGTCGAAGCCTTAAGGTGTCTTACATTTGATATAACTAATCTACGCAACCATAAATCACTGGTGTGACTTAAGAACTGCCGACGAAGCTCAAAACATACTGCATATAGGAGATGCTCATCCTTTGGTTTTGTACCCTTAAGCAAAATTTGTGTGCAGTTATCAAAGACTTTACGCATTTGTATTTCACGAGCAATATCCACGTCATCTTTGTTATGACGATCATAATAATCATCCACAAAGAACAGGAAATTATAATAGATGCCTAAGGTAACAAGACGTTGCAAGCTCGCAGTAGGAAAGAGGTAAGCAGACATTGTTGTATAGTGTTCAAGTTGAGGTAACCAAATGCCTAGTTCCTTACATTGATGCTCGATGATGTTCTCAGCAATCAGTGCATGGGGGTTCACTTGCACAGGAGTGCGAACATTTATTTGCGACAGTATTGGGGGCAGTAGCTTGATAGTCATTATCTCTCCTTGATATTATAATTGATACCTTGTTGCAAGGATATTTTTGATATAGCTACTATTATATTACAACATTTATTATGTGAGAAATGTTATAATTTGCAAAGATTTTATAATATAATTTAATATTATTATTAGGAAGAAAATATATTTACAATAATTTATTATTATTAAAATTATATTTCAGTAGTCTTATTATATATGTTTCTAGATACTTAGTCTAAAAGTGGGAAACCAAACAAAAAAGCGACATGCAGATAACATATCGCTTTCTTAGATTTTGATAAATTGAGTTATTAGATATTACTCTTCTCGAATAACAACCGATGCACCAAATTGAACGGGGTCTAATCCCGCTTTTTCTATTTCAACATAAAATTGATCAAGTGCATCCGCAAAACGTGTGAAGTGAACTTCAAATCCATAAGCATCTGCACCTGTAGCCGCTTCCAGCGCACGTTGCATTCCATCGATCATTTCTACAAATTGATTGCGGACTTCCCATAAACAAGGTGGCACATTAGGGTCATCCAAAACACGATAATACTGTTGCGCTAAATCACGTATCAGTGAGTAAAAGGCATCCAGCGACCCAACTTGTGGGTCAACCAACAAAATAACAACAAATTGATTGTCCACATACATTGTTCGTGTCACATACTCATATGCAGGGCATTCAGGGTCAACAACTTGGTTGATTGATGAACCATCTATGCGTCTAAATTGTGCGCCTAGTTCAATGAGCTCGGTGCCAGCTTCTTTCATCAAGCGCAAGGTTTTGCCAAATAAACCAAAGGCTTGGATTGGATTATTAATATCTAAGATTTTAGTAGCCAGAATTTGGGCTTCATACACTTCAACCAACTTATCCCGCACACTAGCAACACAATCGGGTGGTGTCGAGTCTTCAATAGCCTTCAAACGATCTTCCAAGTCTGCAACTTGCTGGTTTCTAAGGTCTTCATCCACTTGAAGAAGTCCTGTACTCGGATTGTAGAAAATCATCTCCCATAGGTTATAACGGTAAATGTCGTTAAAGCTCCCATCAACCTCATTAACCCATGTTTGTGCGCCACAACCTGTATTATCAGTTGCAATCGGTAATTCAATATCAGATGACTGTGTTAACATAAATGCGCCCCCAACCAACAACGCACCAATACCAATTAAAATCGCAATAATCACAATCGCTGTGGCTTTGGAGTTGCCTGTGGGTTGAACATCATTAACCAGATAATCTTCAGTCTTCAGTTTCTCTTTGCGTTGGGCTTTTTGTGGACGACTCCGTGTTCCTGTTTTGGGGGGCGAAATCTGATTTAATCTTTTTAGCCATTTATCGGCTGTCGGGTGATCTATACTGAGCAAAGCAGAACGCGCTTCATCATACATTCCTGCTTTAATCATCTTTTGTATAGCCCGTAATTGTTTCTCCTCAGACATATGCTGTGATGGTCTCCCTAAGATATGCTTTTACCGACTTCATTATGATAATAGTCTAATCTGATTTTAACACAAACATATCGTAAAAGAATTAACATCACCAAGTGATACAAAACAAATTTGTTACAGTGTTCCAAGAGTCGAACTCAGAAACGCAGCAACACCTCCAGCAATAATAATCGCACAAAGTAAGATCAACCCCATCTTTAATAAGTTACGTATTCCATCGCGTTCTGCTTGTGTCCACCCATTGGGTTTATCTGTGTCAGACGACTGTGATGTCATAACATAATCCCCTTATTTGATTTTTCTAGTCCGCGACTTATGCAATAGTTGCTCTATCCAGTAATTGGCGTGTTATCCCGACATGCCCGAGGTGTTCCGCTGTATGGTCGAGTGCATGAAGTAATGCCCATCCGCGCGTGCATTCCCATGGTTTTTCTGGGAATAATAGAACTTGAACAGTTTCATCGAGGGTATTGATCGTTGCAGATTCAAATGCGGTTTTATAATAATCGATATTTTCTTTAAACCTTGCACCAAGCTCATCATGACTATATCCTCGAGCCGTAAATTCAGAGGGGCGGTCGCGGTCAATCGGGTCACCTAATGCTAAGCCCACCCAATAACGCTCGGCTTGTGTAACATGAATAGCCAATACACATAAAGAATTCATGTCATCGCCAGCGACCCAATCCAATTGCTCTGGGCTTAAGCCGTTGATGTACTTAAGATATTGCTCATGCAAACTTTCAATTCGACTGAACATATCGACAAAAAACTGTTCCATGTCGCGCATCTCCCATAAAAATATCCTAGCAACCGCTTATTGGTAGATGCTCCAATAGGCTGATTGCTAAGGCTGTAATTATTTAGTTTTTCTTTATACAGATTCGATACAATGGTTTACTGTATCCGTATCATCACCTTCGATGCGGCATCCCACAATTCTTCAAGTGCATAAAACTCACGTTTTGCCTCGGAGAAGATATGAACAACAACATCACCATAATCCATTACAACCCATCCGTTTTCGGCTGTACCTTCGTTTGTGAAGGGGATTTGCTTGTAGTTTTCTTTGATGTCTTGTCGGACAGTATCGCTGAGTGCGCGTAGGTGTCGGTCGTTGTCACCTGTACAAATGATAAAAAAGTCTGCGATGATATTATCAGGGCGCAAGTCTAACAACAGAATGTCTTCAGCTTTACGATCTTCCATAACATCGACAACATGACGAGCAAGGTCTAATGATTCCAAATAGTGTTTCTCCATATACTAGCTTTCAGTTCTTATATCTATTTTAACATAAGTTTCGAGATGTCTAACAATTTATTATATCGTTCTTATACGGCTCATAAAGGGTCAATTCTATAAATATCAATTTATCTCATCAATAATTCACCTATGTCCCCTATCCTCAGAAATCCTGTACAATAGGCAAACATTTAATCCGACTAATAAAGGCAAAATAAGATGCCAGAATTTTTATATGGACACTGGGCAGTTATTGAAGCAATGCGCGCAGGACGACGCAAAATAGAATCTTTGATGATACATGACCGTACAGAGAAAAAAGGCTCTATTGGCGATGCTGTCACGATGGCAGAGGAACTGAATATCCCAATTCAACGGGTGCAACGTCGTATTCTTGACGACCTCGCCAATAAGGGAAATCATCAGGGCTTGGTTTTACGGGTTAGCCCCTTCCCCTATTGTGACATTGAGGATATTCTGCAAACCGCAGCAGAGCGCAATGAAAAACCCTTTGTTCTCTTGCTCGATTTATTAAAAGACCCACAAAATGTTGGCTCACTCATACGGGTAAGTGACGCAGTAGGTATCCACGGTATTATCATTCAAGAGCGTCGTAGTGTTGCGGTTACACCTTCAGTTGTGAATGCCTCATCGGGTGCAGTTGAACATATCAACGTCGCACAGGTGACCAACCTTGTCAGCGCGATGAAGGAACTGAAAGAAAACGATATTTGGCTGGTTGGCTTGGATGTTGGTCCCAATGTCCCCCCCCTCGATAAAACTGACTTAAACATGGCAATCGGGATGGTGATGGGCAGTGAGGGAGAAGGATTACGCCGACTCGTCCGTGATAACTGTGATTTGTTGCTAACTCTACCGATGCGTGGCAAAGTCGGCAGTCTGAATGTAGCAACAGCAGGTGCAATTGCGCTTTACTCGGCTTGGGGTGCGCGTGATTGGGATGGCTGGGTACACGCCTAGATAAAATACTTTGGCTCGGTAGCTATTTTCAGTATAGCTAATTCAATTTGCGTCTGGGCAGTTTTGTCACTTTATAATTCACTCATTTCAGATAAGAGCAGTCAGCAAGTCAGCTCGTATTTTTCTGACTTGCTGAAAGGCTGAAGTGCTTAACCTAGATTATATCTGTCCATCTAATAGGTGATTTTGCTATAGTTATTGAGTCAAGTTATCTATGTTTAACAGTATAACAAAATTGTTTAAGCCAGTTTCAACTAAAAGTAACTTTTTATCGATATTTGCGGTATAACTAAGGATAGATATTGATTTAGGGGATAAATCAGCATGAGTATACGTGTACGCTGGTATAATGATGATCAGCAGATACTAGTTGCACAATTTACATCACGGTGGACATGGAATGAATTTTTCCGTGCTAAAGCCACATTAGATAATATGTTGGATACAATCAACCAGCCAACCCATTGTATTGTTATGTTTCCCTCAGATGTGATTCTTCCGCCTGATTCACTTCGCAATGGAAAACACGCACTAGAAACGAAGCACCCACTCCTCGAGCATATTGTTGTAGCCAAGTCGAATATTTTAATTAAAACGGTCTACAAGATGGTATTACGACAACATCCTCAAGTCGAAACCTTTGTCACATTAACCGAGACAAAAGACCATGCAGTTGAGTTTATCAATAGTTTGTCAGCAACTTAGAGGTATTTTTTGCGGTCAGCAAGAAAAGTTTTGACCTGCGACATCGACGGCAACGAAGGAATCGCCCCTTTTTGTTTGGTTGTCAACGCACCAATGCCATTGGCAAAATCAAGAATATCTGGCAAATGCTCACGGTAATCCTCAGGATGGTCGAGTATACCAATCAAAATTCCAGCAACAAAAGAATCCCCAGCACCGGTTGTGTCCATCGCACGTACAGCATAGCCGTCATGTTTGATTGTTGTACCGTCTTTTAAATGAATAGCAGCACCGTTATGTCCATAGGTGACACATAATATCTCCATACGGTCATGCCACAAAGGCGTAACATCTGTCCCACCTGTTAGGAACTTAAGTTCCTCATCGCTGATTTTGACAAGATTTGCATATTGGAAGCCTTCCAGCATCCCAGCCTTCGCAGATTCTTCGCTGTCCCATAAGGGTAAACGCAAATTAGGGTCATAGGAAACAAACTTCCCTGTAGATACAGCATGTTCCACTGCTTTGAGAGTGGCAGATTTTGAGGGTTCGTGAATCATGGTGATACTGCCGAAGTGAAAAATATCACTATCATCAATCACCTGTAAATTAACATCTTCAGGTGTCATCATCATATCAGCAGAAGGATGACGGTAAAACATAAAACTACGATCACCATCATCTGTATTTGAGACAAAAGCAAGCGCAGTCCGTGCAGATTCAGAAAAGGTCAAGCCTTCAATATTCACCATTTCTGCATCCAAAATATCAGCGAGATGTCTGCCAAAGGGATCATCGCCAACTTGTCCCATAAAGGCACTATCATATCCCAAGCGAGCAACAGCAACCGCCACATTAGCAGGTGCGCCACCCGGTGCTTTGATAAATCCAGACGCATCGCCGACAGTCACACCCATTTCTAAGGCAACAAAATCAATCAACAATTCACCAAACGAGACAATCCGCATAGAAGAATTCCTTTAATGGGTCAATTTAAATCTTAACATGCTCAATGCTTGAATAGACACTCGTTAACCAGAGAGGCTAACTTGTATGTGATATTTTATCACGTTCAACAAACTCGTGAATGAATCCACCACTATCACTTGCAACCAATGCGCCTGATACTTTATTGATTTCTAATTTACCCAGATGTTTAATCAATTGGGTGATTTGCTGACGCATAATCAGCATCATATCTTCCCATGCAACATCTTCGGGCAAGCTATCTTGGCGTAAATCGCGCATACTTTCTAAATATGCCATAGCAGGGTCGATGTCTGTAAATACAAGGTGGCGGGGTAAATCGTGACGTACAACAGCAAAAAAGTGCTGTGCAAGGATGCGCGTCCCATTTTCCAGTGCGAATGAATCGCTGGGTAATGCAGGCGGGCGAACTTGAGTTGCACCATAGCGTGTCAATAAAACGATTGCACGGCGCATCAGGACTTGTAGCTCTGGCATAGTATGAATGCTGTCTGTAGAGGCAAGCAATTTCCCATTCGGCTTGAGAACACGCTTAATTTCTTTTAGCGCATCATCAATATTAGCGACATGATAAAGCATATGATTTGCCATAACGACATCAAAGGTGTCATTAGCATAAGGCAAGTGCATCGCGTCACTTAATGATAAAGTTTCTGAATTAGAGGGATGATTGACTAACATTTGATGCGATAAATCATTGGCATAATACGTCACATTGGGGTTTGTCGCCACCAAGCGTGAGTAATATGTGCCAATCCCCGTTCCCATGTCAAGGATAGTTTCATCACCTTGCCAATCTATAGTTTCCAAAGCCCAGCGCGGGAAATCTGTCTGTGGAACAGTATATTTATGATGTGTTTCCTCGCGAATACGTAGGAATTCATCAGTTTGGTAATAGCGACGAACAACGTCAGATTGATTAGATGCAGGCATAACTTATCCAGACACGATAATGACCGATATGATGTGACTTTTATTTACTATACTACCGATTAATCGGAGTGCAACAGGGTATATCTTAATATGCTATATTGTAGTCACAAAACATCAATCAAGCAAAAG
>CAYGTY010000094.1:0-22949 GCA_964352825.1 uncultured Anaerolineaceae bacterium | reverse complement strand
CCGCCAGCCCCTACCCCTAAAATAGGGCGTTGTTTCACGGATTCCCATGCTACATAGCTATGAATGAATCGCGCTGAAATCGGATTAGCAAGCTCTGACCCTGCACCCGTCATATCAAAACGTTGCATCACAAAAGGACCCAATAAGATGGTGACAATAACACTACCTATCATTAGCAAATAGAAATAAGATTTGATAAATTTGAGTATCCGATTCCAATCTTTAATAATGCTAATGCCAACAATCAGCATCGCAAAACCCAAGCCAACCCATGCCCCTCTTGAGAATGAGGTTAATAGACCCCAAAATCCCAAAAGAGCGCATAGCCACACCATGTAGATAGATCTACGGTTTTTGAGTTGCCCTGATTTTAACCATGCACCACACCACATCGGTAGAATAAGAATTGTCCCAGCAAAAATATTAGGATTATGGGTCAAACCATATGACCGCAAACGATACTGGTCACCGACCTGAATCACAAAATAAACTTGTGGATTCCTAATGGCTTCAACAAGTTCACCAAAATATCCTAAGCCTAAAGCATCATTCAAGGCTGTTTGTAAGATACCAATCATCGCATGGAGTGATAACGATGCCAAAATGACACCTGCTATCCATGTAAATGGCGGTGGATGACAAACGACAACCAGCACAAAGATAAACCCAATCCCAAATTGAAAGGCTGTTTGGAAGGTCAGAATCGTATCGGGATTAATCGCCCAAATCTGAGAAGCCGTCATCCAAGCCGTTAATAACATGCCAAATACCATCCATAAACGACGAGACCTTGATTGAATGAAATGGCTAAACCCAGGGAGACCGATGATGAGCCAGAAAATAATCGTTACAGATAGCGGGATTGAAAAAGCATAGCGAAAGACATAGCTCAAATTCTCTTTTGAGGTATCCAAAAGTAACCACTCAAATGGTAAGAGAAAAATCGTACATAAGATCATCACATGAAGTATACGATGTGAAATTCGGTCTGTCATTTTTTACTCTTTGTTATCGTCTCGATCTTGTTTTTTACGTGTTTTCAATAGCCGTGAGCCAATATTACCTTCAGGAGCTTCATTGCCTTTGAGGTCGGCTTGGCGTGTCGGTTGAGGACGATTAGCAGATGCTTGTGGGTGACTTGGACGCACTGGAGTCGGCTTAGGTGCATCGTCGCTATCATCAGTATCGCGCTCAAATGAGAAGGACTTACGTCTGCGTAATTGTCCGATGGTATCAATCGCTGTTGTTTCACCATATTCGGTTGATTCCCGTGAGCGCTCTCGTGCATTAAGCAGAGCGTCTAAGCGTTGTGACCGTTCCTCTTCTTCGTTTTGGTCGCCTGCTAGATATGCGCGTAACCGTGCAATATCACTACGAGTGATAATCAAACGGCGAATCGCTATATCAAAGGGTAGTATCAACAAAGCAATAATCACTAAGGTTTCCCAAATTGGGGTGGTTGCTTGGCGTTCCCCGAGGTTATGTAAAAAGACATCTGTCGGGATTTCGCTCAGGTTATCCCCGTCTGTAATATCAGCGATTTGTGCTAATAAGGTATCGTCTTGAACGCGTGTGATGTATTCAGGCGAGTAGGACATCACCCAGCCATTGACATCAGTCAGTGCAATATCTTGGTCTTCGATGACAGCACTCCCATCCACAGTCAGGAAATATGCCCCTTCTGCTTGTGGGTCAAAGCTCGCTTCATATCGTCCCGGAGCAGTCTGTTGCAAGGGTATCCGACGACTACCGCCTTCAGGATTTAGCACCGAGCCTGTTAAGAGTAACCCATCCAAAAATGCGCCTTCATCATCACGGGCATCCACAACAATCCGCGCGGAATCATTTTCCATGATAATGCGTGTTTCGAGGTTATTATTTGCGCCTTCATTTATGCTCCACGAAACCGTCTGTCCCCAAAAACGAGAGAAGTCACTCCATGTCACCCATTCATTTGCCCACCGTGATGTTCCGTCTGATGTCCAAGCTACCGCGCGCCCTAAACCATATTGCCATGAGGCAAGGATAGGGTCTGCAAAAGGTTCGGGTGAACTTAGGATTTTCTGGGAAGCCGTCTTGGGTGAAGTCGCCACATAGCCCCGTAAAGGCGGTAAGGTATCAATCCCATCCATAATCGCACTATTGCCTGTCAGGGTTGGTGTAAAGGGGTCTTCGACAATATAGGAACGCGAAGCCAAGACTGTCTCTTGTGTGAAGATGCTCGGAATTTCTTGTACATCATCGACCCGATAATAATTACCATTTCCTGCTCTCGCCATCCGTTCTAAGAAGTTGGCAGGACTGCGACCAATCGCAATTGTGGATAAGGTCACATTGTAATCGTTATATAGGGTTTCTGATATTTCAACTAAGCCCTGTGGATTTGCACCACCATCAGTCATCAAAATTAGATGCTTAATCTCTGAGGGTTCATTGACAATATCGCGTTCCACTAAACGCAAGCCAGCCAGAATATCCGTCCCACCACCTGAGCGAATTGAATTGGTCAAGCCAATAAGCGTCTGATTATCATTCACATTCTGGAATGGCGCGACCCACGACCCACTGGTGTCGAATGTACCAATGGCGGCGCGGTCTGTGGGTTGCAGTAATGCCAGCGATAGGACAATTGCCCGTTTCGCCAATTCCAGATTTGGCACACCACTGCGTCCAATCTGCCCCATACTCCCTGAACGATCAATCAAATAGGCAATCGTTAATTGAGGTAAGCGTTGCTGGTCTTTAATCTGCATTTCGACAGGTAGGGTTTTCTCAAGTGGCGTTTGGAAGTATCCCCCCGGTGCATAACTTTCAGGACCACCGACAACCACCAAACCACCACCGATGTCTTTCACATAGAGGTCGAGTAGCTCCATCTGAGCATTGGTCAAATCTCTTGCTGGCACATTCACCAAAATGACACTTTTATAATTCGCCAATCCCGACATATTCAGAGGCAATAGGTCAGGTGAACTCACATCGACAATGATGCCTGCTTGTTCGAGCGCAGGTAGCAAAAATTGTATCTCGCTCTCATCACTGGTAATCATCAGCACACGGGATGGACCAACCACTTGACTAAACGCTGATAGTTGATTGTTCTGATTAAAATTATCGTTCTCATTCGGGACAACAATCTGTGCTGAAAAATCTAGGAATCCACTGAATTGACTGGTTTGGGTGAGTGTATAGCGAGTATCACCTGCCTGTAAATTGAGTGATTCTTCATGGATAAGGCTACCATTTGAGAAAATAAGCAAGGTCGCTGGAGTGGGGGCTTCTGCATTGATGCTCACAGAAATATCGAAACTTTGATTTTCAGCGATACGACTGGGCGCATCCAAGTCTGTCACACGAACATCAGGGGCTGGCTCACGGAAGAATGGTACATAACTAATTTCCACACCCGAAGCTGAAGCACGTTGGGCGCGGGCTATGGCATCACCTTGTGTTGCTTGACCGTCACTTAAAATCACAATCCGACGGGAGGCATCAGGTGGGAACATCGATAGCGCGGTTTGGATTGCATTCGCAATATCACTATGGGTAGTGACAGGAACAGACCCAAAACTTTCGATGTCTTGGACAATGCTAAAGTCGCTTTCAGGGACAGCGTTATCACCAAACAGCACAACCGCCCATTCATCTTCTGGAGATTTTCCTGCAATCGCCTCGCGGATATACGCTAGTTGAGCATCTTGTGTGGTTGTCCCCATGCTATCGGATACATCGACCAAAAAGACAACTGCCAGCTTATCCACCGATTGGACATTCTGGATTCCTGCCAGCACCAGCACCAATAACACAACAATCATCGTGCGTAAGATTAGGCTGATGATGTCTCGTCGGAGACGGAAGGCATGGCGCGGAAAGCCGATATACCACACAATCGGTAGGAAGATGAGCAATAATAATAAGGCGGATGGGCTAGCAAGTTGCATAGGGTTGTCCGTTAGCTTTTATACTGTATTGACGTATGCCTGTAGGGACTGGGCTTGCCCTGTCCATCAACAAACATGTTATTCATTGTGATTTTAATATTGCCCCGATTGTAACGAGAAGACGACTGTGTTGATAGTCCCATTGGAAATTGGATAGGACAACAAAGCCTGCTAAATTCAAAAAATGTAAAATGCAATTAGTCCTTTTTTATCTCTGAGGGAGGGCGTTGTAAATTAAAGAAATCGTTGAGGTGTGCATATTCACCACCCATCATACGTCCAATCGGATTATAAGCCTCGATGTCAACATAATGCCCCTCTTTATACACACCATCCGCAAAGTGCATATACACTACTGTCCCAATCACAAGATGTCCGCCCCCAACCGTATCACTAATTGTCACAATTTGATTCAGCTTACATTCAAAACTAATCGGGCTTTCTTTCACACGCGGAACACTCACGATTTTTGAAGGCACAGAGGTTAAGCCCGCCCGTTCAAATTCATCAACATCTGACGGAGCTTCAACGGCTGTGATATTCATGGCTTCGGCAGTGGCTTCATTGGTAAAATTGATCACATACTCGCCTGTCGCTTTTACATTATGATAGGTATCTTTTTGACCATCATCACTATAGCGATACCCCGGGCAAAAAATGACTGTTGGTGGATCAGCACACACGGCTGTAAAGAAGCTATAAGGCGCAAGATTGAGCTTACCTTCACTATCTTGGCTACTGACCCATGCAATCGGGCGCGGGACAATACTGCCTGTTAATAATTTATAGAGGTCATGGGGTTGCAAATCTTGTGGGTTAATTTCCATTGTATGTATCCTTATGTTGATTGAGTTTTACGATGTGATACGGTCACAAATTGATGATCGGCTGTGAAGAAATTACGATAGGTCAGATAGGATGCAATCAACCCTGTAAATGTCGCCGCACCTACGAGCATGTACATCACAATAATCTGAAGACGTACAGCTTCGACGGGGGATGCGCCTGCCAAAATCATACCTGTCATTGCCCCGGGGAGCTTGATTAAGCCGACAGTTTTTGTGGTATCAATAATCGGAATCAATGCACCACGAATCGACTTACGAAATTGGCTGAGTGAAGCTTCTCGACTGGTTGCGCCCAATGCCAGTTTCGATTCAATCAATAAGCGTTGCTCACGTAGGTCAACACTGAGGCGCGTCATCACCAGCGTAGCGGTACTCATTGAATTGCCGACGACCATCCCACCAATCGGAATAATGTCATTGGGTACAAATTCAAAGACCCCTAATAATAATAAGGTGCTGACCGTTAAAAACGTCCCAATACCAATTGCGATTGTCCCAACAATACGCGGATGTTGTAAGTTTTTCGCACGTCCACCACTGGTATAGCCTGCAATCGAGATCATAATCATCAAAATCAATGTTGTGAAAAACGGCGATTCTTGATTAAACACCAGTTCCAGCGCATAGCCAATCAAGATTAATTGAACAAAACTCCGCACCGTCGCAATCAGTAAATCTTTTTCGAGGTCAGCATGTTGCCACCGTGAGACGACCGCCGCAATCAGAACAAATACGGTTGAGAGCAATAATCGGGTGAGTTCATCTGCACCGCCAAATAAATCAGGAAGCATCGTATATTGTTCTCCTATTGGTCATCACTTAGACCTTGAGCAAAGGCTAATACATGTGGGTCGCCATGTTCGGGGTCTAATAATTTTTCGACGGTATCACAGCGCACAATTTCCCCATCTTCTATCATCAAGACACGGTCAGCAATCCGCCGCGCTTGTTCCACATCATGCGATACCCAGATGAGCGTCAATCCATTTTCTTGTTGCAGTTGAAGTAAAATTTCTTCTAATTTATGGGTAATCACAGGGTCAAGTGCGCTAGTGGGTTCATCAACTAAGAGAACATTCGGTTGATTGGCAAGGGCGCGAGCAATAGATAAACGCTGTTCTTGACCCCCACTGAGTTCATGAGCATCGCGGTTAATCATCTCGGCAGGTAATGAGGCTTGCGACATCAATTTGAGTACCTCATCATGGGTGAGTTCTTGTTTTCGCAAGCGTGGACCATACCGAATATTATCGGCAACTGTGCCATCAAATACGGCTGTCTTCTGGAAGACCATCCCAATCTGACAGCGTAACTCCAGAATTGGCAGTTGATAAATATCCTCACCATTAAACAAAATCTGCCCACTGTCGATAGCCTCTAAGCGATTCAAGCAACGCAAGAGTGACGATTTACCGCTTCCACTCGGTCCGATAATCACAAGGACTTCGCTTTTTTGTATGCTGAGGCTGATAGACTTGAGAATCGTTTCTTGATTACGTTTGAGGGTCATATTGTTGATATCGAGTATCGACTGTGTCATAGGATGCATTTATCCCTAGATAATCTATATCGCATACTCTAACGCAGACCGATTGTTCATGCAATGTGTTGGCGATTTTTATCTGGTCAAAATAAATTGGAATTCTGTAGATGCCGTGTCATAAACCGTTTGTGGGTGCTATATCTTTAGCAAATCTTCAATCTCCAATGATTTTGGGGTGGGGTAAGATTTTTTATTTCTTGTGAAGGATAATTCAGGGACATCCAACCGAAATTAGACATCCCTGTAATCGTCTGCGAGGATTTAGAAAGAACCACCCTTGAAGATACGTGCGGGTAAGTTAAATCCATATTGTTTGAAGGTATCAAGGAATTTAGGTGGGAATCCAGTCGGTTCTAAGCTACCGCCACCTTCATGGGAATAGCCTTGTCCACGATGGTCAGGTGTTTGATAAACAAAGATGTCTTGTAGGGTGACGCGTGTTCCTTCCATACCTTGAATCTCTGTGACTTGTACAACTTTACGGCTACCATCTTTCAGGCGTGCTTGTTGCACAAACATATGAACCGCCGCTGCAATTTGTGAGCGAATGACCTCGACAGGTAAATCCATCCCAGCCATCATACACAATGTTTCCAGACGCGAGACAGCATCACGGGGACTATTACTATGAACCGTTGTCAGTGACCCATCATGTCCAGTATTCATCGCTTGGAGCATATCAAGGGCTTCACCAGAACGACACTCCCCAACTACAAGGCGGTCAGGACGCATACGCAATGTCCCTTTTACGAGGTCACGAATTTCCAGTTTACCGATTTCTTCTTCACCGGGGATAGGTGGCGCGGTTTCCAGACGAACAACATGACGCTGTGCCAGTTGGAGTTCCGCTGAATCCTCTACTGTGATAATCCGTTCATCCTCTGGGATAAATGAGCTAAGCACATTGAGCAAAGTTGTTTTACCAGACCCTGTACCCCCAGACACAACGATATTCAAACGCGAGACAACCGAGGCTTCAAAAAACTCACCAACCTCAGCCGTAAATGAGCCGAACTTCACCAAATCTGCGACTGTCAGACGCTTATCGGGGAATTTACGAATGGTCATGGTTGTACCCTGTAAAGCAGAGGGCAATGTGATGAGATGCACACGAGAGCCATCGGGTAGGCGGGCATCCACCATTGGGTTTTCACGATTTAATGTACGCATAAGCGGACGAACGATTTTTTGTGCAGTCCAGAAGGCGTGGTCTTCATCATCGAATACAATTTCAGTTTCCATCAACTTGCCTTTGTATTCTGCAAAGACAACATCAGGTCCATTCACCATAATCTCTGAATAACTCTTGTCTTGTACCAGTGGTTCAATTGCGCCAAAGCCCAGCAAATCGTCTAATAACGCTTCACGGAGTATCGTGTATTCGTTGGGGTTTAACTGTGTCCCGAGTTTCTTGAGGACGGTTTTAAGACGATCTTCAAGCAATGAACATTTTTCATCATCATTACGTGACCATAGGTCGGCTTCGTCTGGGAAGGCTAATAATTTACTGCGTAATTGGCGGCGGAGTTGAGCTACTTTAACAGGTGTACGGTCTTTGGCTGGAACAACGTATCCTGTATCTAAAACCCAAGACCCATCATCACGGACTTCGGCAACGACAACTTTGGTTGTGCCTGACCCGACTTGGAAGGGGGTTGGTGTACTGGTTGATACGTCATTAGGGTCAACAGGAGCATCTGCTTTTACTCTTGTAGGCATTTTCTTTTCTTGTTTTGGCTTCAATTTTTGAACAGCCTTTGGAGCAGCGGGAGCAGCAGGAGTAGGAGAACCCGCAGGTTCATCATCAAATAAACCATCCAGTTCATCTTCTTCTAGTCTCGCGATATTCTCACGCGCTTTGATTTCTTCTTGCTCACGTTGCTGTTGTTCATTAATCCGTTTTGATAGGAAAGACATAACATCGCCTCGTCAATAACATCCACTTTATAGTTTAGTGTAAGCGACTAAACCATTCCAAGCAACTTATTAACCCTTAAGATTTTCAAATGTTCCAGACTTCAAACATTATTTAAAATTCATCTATCCATGAGATATAACCGCCAAGAACGCCAAGTTAAGTATCTAAGGATGAATAAAACTCTATCTTCTGAATTTATTAACATCCCTTATCTTCTGCCAATTTCTTACACTTCTTTTGTGCTTTTCTCTGTGTCCTCTGCAACTCTGTGGTGAAAAGACTTTATTTGTGTTGCTGTAAAATCATGTTTAGTTGAATAGATACAACGTTGTTTAGCTCTGTATGATGGGTATCCAGCGTTGAATATCAATGGATTGAGCGTCTTCGAGATTTTGAGGATTCCCAATCGGCAACCAGAAGGGCGAGTCTACGACACTCACTGTATGATGCTGGGCAGAATGGCTCACATAATCGGTAATCTCATATTCATTACGTGCGGATAGGTCAAGCTCATAATCAAAAACCGCTTTCGTGAATTTATAACCACCGATACTACAGGGAGCTGGGGGTGTATAGGCATCTGAGAGTGGTTTTTCGTGAATATGAGAGAAGTGACCTTCATCATCGCGAACAATCACACCAAAACGCTCAAAATCATCACGTTGCATCGCCAAAATACCAAACGCTTGTTGGCTCAATTTACGAATGGCTGTTTTGCTATAGAGGTCATCCCCATTCAATACAAGGAAATCATCACTTTGCAAATGTGGTTCGGAGCATTGCACAGCATGACCTGTCCCCATTGGCTTCGGCAACTGTTCGACTAGCGTGTAATTTGAGAACAAGGTCTGTTGTGCCATATAGGCTTCGATTTGTTCTTTAAGATACTTTACAACAACAATCAAATGGTCAACAATGCCATGTAAGCTCATTAACGACCATTCCAAGATTGGACGACCTTGAACATGTAATAGAGGCTTGGGTGTGTCGAAGGTTAGGGGTTGCATCCGCGTCCCTTTACCTCCAGCAAGAATGATACCATCCATTAATATTGCATTCCTTTAATGTACAATCCGACAAATCTATAGAATTATCGGGTTGAAACCGTCTGTTCAACCGCGGGCGAAGACATGGCAACGCCCCTACATTGTATATTTCGTAGAGCTGATCTTAATTCTAGCTCGAATTAAATCCTCATTTGCAGGATAAAGCATTTTTAACGCATGTCATCATAATAATTAGAATAATCATCATCATCATCTTCACCATCACGGAAGGATGGAATCACGCTATCATCATCGCCATAGAGGTCATGATAATCATCGTCATCATCATCGTCGTCATCATCAAAATCATACCCTTCGTCATCGAGGTCATCATCATCAATGTCAATATCAATATAATCATCGACATCATCCTCAAAATCGTCTTCACCTAAACTATCGTCATCGAGGTCGTCTAAATCCTCAAGCTCATCGTCATCCTCAAGACTCTCCAAAGACACCAACTCAGGTTCTTCGACATCATCATCCACTAATGCTTCCAACAGATTTAATACAGGGTCGTCAACATCAGGTTCTGGAATGTCATCTAAGTCATCAAAATCCTCAAGGTCGTCTAAATCCTCAATATCGTCAAAGTCCTCTTCTAAGGCTTCGAGGTCTTCTAATGAAGGTTCGTCAAGGTCCTCAAATTCGTCTAATGCCGAATCAAGACCGCCACTAATCAACCCCATTAAATCCATTAATGAGGAATCATTTGCGTCGTCGTTATCGTCGCTTTGTCCTGGATCCATACGAGTATCTGGGTTTGTAGGCATAGCTAATAATCTCCCTAGTGCTTGGCTTACGATCTGGCTTCTTCAACTATACCGCAAAAATACGAATGTAATCTTAAGTCATTTGTTAATTCTGGATGAAAAGCAGTTGCCAATAAATGATTTTGACGGACGGCAACAATTTGTTTGTCATCTAATTGGGATAAGACTTGTACCTGTTCATCAGCTTCGGTCACAATCGGCGCACGAATAAACACCGCATGAAATGGCTCACCTGCGATCCCATCAATCTGAATATCCGTCTCGAAGCTATCAATCTGACGACCAAAGGCATTACGATTGACCATAATATCCATCGCACCCAAAATTGGTTGTTCATTGCTTGTCAGACGTTTCGCTAGAAAAATCATCCCAGCACATGTTCCCCATGTTGGCTTCGATTGTGCAAATTCACGCAAGGGTTCGATGAGCTGATATTCGGTTGCGAGCTTCCCAATCGTTGTACTTTCGCCCCCAGGGATAATTAAGCCATCCAGTCCATCGAGATGCTTAGGCAGGCGAACTTCGACTGTTTCCGCACCGACTTGTTGAAGCATGTTGATATGTTCAATAAATGCGCCTTGTAGCGCGAGTACACCGATTTTCATAAATTGTCCTGTTTGAGTTGTGAGTGTTTGTGTCTGTTATGCGTATTATTATCGGAAACCCGTCCAGACTCAAGATACCATTATGACAATTCCACTAGTACCCTCTATCCAAATCCACACGATTCGGCAGATTGTCACCTTTTGCTAATTGATTTATCAACTCCGCCATCCGTGTATAGCGCATCCGCTCAACATCAACATTACCAAATGCCCCAGCCCGATGTGGACTCATTACCATATTATCCAGTTCATGAAATGGCACATCAGCAGGCGCGACGGTCATATTTTTATTATCAAAGGGTGGCTCAAGGTTGCCAGAAGGATAATGATACCAGACATCACTTGCCCCAGCATGTAGTTTGCCAGATTTAAGCGCATCATAAAAGGCTTGCTGGTCAATGACTCCCGCCCGTCCTACATTCACGACAATCGCATTATCAGGTAACAAATCAAATTCAGTTTCACCGAGCAAGTTTCTTGTTTCATCAGTGGCAGGAATCGTCACCATCAGGACATCAGCTTTAGGGAGCAGGTTATGCAGGCTATCAAGTGTGTAAATATCGTTGTCGGGGTCAGATTGTGTCCGACGAATACCCAGCACGTTCATGCCCAGAGCTTTTAATACAGGCGCGATATACTGTCCAATCGAGCCATAACCTAAAATTAGAACCGTCTTTTGATAGAGAATGACCTGTTGCAGTGGAGCATAACGCGGTGTCCAGTCATGTTGCCGAAAACGATTATGAGCAGGAATCAATTGGCGCGCACAAGCAAATAAGAGCGATAACGCCATTTCACCTGTGGTGACCTTATTATGATGCAAATTATAAATCGTGATATTCGGATAGTCTCGCATCTGATCACGCGTAATAGTAGGCAAACCAGCAAAGGGAATCAATAAGGTATGTAAACAGGGACTCGCTTGTAGTTGTGCTTCACTTGGGCGACCTGTTACCAATACATGATACTCATCAGGAATCGTATCGCCCGTAAAAACAGATAATCCCTCATCTAAATTACCAGTCAAGTAACGTAAATCTTCGGTGGCGGGCGTGGCTGGAATATAGATTTTCATAATTGAGGTATTTCCCTAGCTATCAAGATAATGAGACATCTATTTTATCGTATGATAAGCTGAGGGCAAAGTTGTCAGAGAGATGACATATGATAAATCGCCACCTCTAATGTCTTGCAAATCTTATGATTTCCGAGCCAATGTAATCACAGGAATTACACGGGATGTTTTGTTCTTATACTCTGTAAATCCCTCAGCTTCAGCTTCCATCTTGCTGTAGAGTTCAGTGCGTTCTGGTTCTTCAGTGATGGTCGCCACAGCATCAAATTTTTCTGCACCGACTTCAATTGTTACATTGGGGTTGGCGACGATATTATGATACCAACTTGGATGTGTGTCCGCACCAGCTTTTGAGGCAACGATGACATAACGGTCACCATCTTCTATACACATAACAGGACTCACCCGTTCTAGCCCACTTTTTGCACCTGTTGTATGTAATAACAAGAGGGTATGCCCTTCAAAATACCCGCCAACAACACCCTCATTTTCACGAAATTCAGCAATCACCTTATCATTAAAATCACTCATTCTAATCTCCCTATATCGATTCATTATTTATCGTTACATCCTATAGCATAGCGTAACGGACTCTAGTCCACAATGAACAAAAGGACAGTGTTACCTATGCCTTTGGGGAGGTTACATATGATTTATTGAGTTTTTTGAATTTTACGCCTTACGTGCCACGGTGATGATCGGAATGACACGGGTTTTAACTTTATTCTTGTATTCAGTAAAACCATCAAAGCGTTCTTCCATCTTGCTGTAAAGTCGAGTCCGCTCAGGTTCTTCCTCAATCGTTGCAATAGCATCAAATTTTTCTGTGCCGACTTCAATAGTTACATTCGGATTCGCCACAATATTATGATACCAACTCGGATGATTCTCTGCGCCACCACTGGATGCAACAAGGATATAACGGTCACCATCTGTCGTTGTCATCAACGGGCTAATGCGCGCTAAGCCACTCTTTGCACCTGTCGTATGCAACAAGAGCAGGGTATGCCCCTCAAAAAATCCACCAACAACCCCCTCGTTTTCACGAAATTCGGCAATCACTTTATCGTTAAATTCACTCATTCGAGTCACCTTCTTTCGGTTCATTATTTTATCGTTACATCCCATATCATACCGTAACGGACCCTAAAAAGGACAGGTTTTCCTATGCTTTTGGGGAGATTACAATTGATTTCTTTATTTGACATTTTTGCTCCTTACTATTAAAAATTTGATATGATAATTGTCGAATACAAATAAAAATGTAGGCGGATATATGGAAAATATTGAGAAGCTAGAAAAGAAAAATCGTGAATTACAGATGCGTATCAATTCTTTAGACGAAGAGTTCATAATATGATGGTATCTCGTAACGTCGCTGTCTTTTTAATGCTTTTGGCTGGTTTTTTAGGTTTCATCGTAAATCCGAGCTCTTGTTAATTTTGTGGCTAGGGAGGCAGTCTGCAATTGCGACCAAACAAAAGGTAGTCCGCTTCCCCCGCGCTGGGTTTTGTATTAAATCGGTAGTAAAACAGCTGCCCCTTCTACATCAGCAGCTGACACAATGTCGTTCTCATCAATCATGAACCAATTTTGTTCTGTGGTGGATTCTAGATTCTAAGTTGTTTCATAGCGGGTCATCCCATCATCCAACTTATGTTGCTCTAAAATCAAATGCACCTTAACAATCAGACAATCGTAGGGACTGTGGCTTGCCCTGTCCAAAGCAACAATAGTTGAATTCGCTTATAAATCAAGCCATCGGCACAATAAAAAACTCTCTCTGCCAACGCCATCAGCTAGCAGAAATGGCTGTAACCCAAAAATAACAAGGGATATAGCTTGGCGCAATCATAAGAATCATTGGCGCAGATGATGCCAACCACTGCCAAAATTATTAATATTTACAATCTTGCTTTTTGGGACAAACTGACTAAAATTTACACATCATGTTTTCCAATTTAATCTATAGATAGGCGAACCTTATTGAACGAAAATTATGATACCGCGCGTATCATAACTCTTTATAGTGATAGCCACCTGCAACACGCACCACACATCGAATTCCTACATGGTCAAAATGTCCCCTACTTTGAAATGGGTCGCCGTGTAGAGACCATCAAGCAACACCTCCTAGACGAAGACCTCATCACCTTACAAGCTGTCGAAACACCCATAGATACTTCCATGCTCTACTCTGCTCATGACAAAGGCATGATGGACTACCTGCAACAGGTGTCGATGAATGTTGATGCCTATATCCATGATAGTTTTGCCATCTATCATCTAGAAGACCAAATCGAAGGCGATAGCTACTTCTATGAATCGGTGTTTCCACCCCAAGTCGCTGACGGATTTTATATCTATGATAGTGTTAGCCCAATTGGTAAAGGGACATGGCAAGCTGTTTTGATGTCCGCCACATTAGCTGTACGCGGTGCGGATATTTTACGTGAGGGTGGTCAAATGGCATATGCGCTCTGTCGTCCCC
The DNA here is from genome assembly GCA_964352825.1 of uncultured Anaerolineaceae bacterium. Classification (GTDB taxonomy): domain Bacteria; phylum Chloroflexota; class Anaerolineae; order Aggregatilineales; family Phototrophicaceae; genus UBA6055. The sequence goes on along the minus strand of CAYGTY010000094.1, from coordinate 8,709 downwards.
CGGGGCATCATGCAGGACGACGCTTTATGGGTGGATATTGCTATGTCAATAACGCAGCAGTCGCGGCTTACCACCTCAAAACTATGGGCAAAGTTGCCATACTCGATATTGATTATCATCATGGCAATGGCACACAAGAAATCGTCTGGGATGACCCTGATATACGCTTTGTGTCCATTCATGCCGACCCGACACAAGATTATCCATATTATGCTGGCTTTGCGAGCGAAACAGGCGGTGATAATGCGCCGAATAGCAATATCAACTTGCCTTTGCCACATGGCACATCTGCAGAGAGTTATCTTTCAACTGTTGATGAAGCCCTGCGCCAGATTCAAGCTTTCCAGCCTGCAACACTTGTTGTTTCGCTCGGTTTTGATACCTATAAAAATGAACCGATGGGACAATTCGGCTTGGATATTCCTCATTATGAAACCATTGGCAGAAAATTATCTGCTTTAGGTTATCCTACGCTCTATGTGCAAGAAGGCGGTTATGCCATTGATGCACTCGGAGTGATGGGAGTCTCGTTCTTTCGTGGTGTATTAGAAAAGAGGTAAACATCACATGCTTCATCCCAATATTCGTGTTTCACAAAATGAAGTCATTGACGGCAAGGGACTGGTTGCGACTGGATTCATTGCACAGGGCGAGGTGGTCAGCAGGCTCGAGCCGAATCAGCGCACCTATCGTATTGATTATGTTTTGGGACTATCCGATGAACAACAAGATACCTATATGCACTATTGTTATCAGTGTGATGAGGAAAATGTCGTTTGTGAAGATGGCGACGAAAAGTATATGAACCATTCATGTGACCCGAACACATGGTGGCAAGATGACGAAACCATGATTGCTCGTCGCGATATTCATTTGGGTGATGAAATCACTTATGATTATGCGACAACCGATGTTGATGTTCCCTTTGATATGGATTGTCAATGTGGGAGTGCCAATTGTCGTGGTGCTATTCATCATACCGATTATCAACTGCCTGAATGGCAAGCACAATATGGCAACTACTTGCCTCAGCATGTCTTACGTGCGATTGAAAAATATACAGCCCCTGAATTTTCGACAGGTGACGACTGACTGACAAGTCGTTATTTTAGTCATGAAGCCACAACAATCGAATAAACTCACTCCCCAAACTCAATTGTGCGGGGAGTTTTTATTTATGAAAAGTGTTCAGGTTGATGGGCTTTACCCAGAACAGCTTTCCCTGATTGTCCATTGACTAAGCCAATCCGCACATCACCATCGTCTTCAATCAAAGTCGCAATCCACACAGGCAATAATAGAAGCCGAAAACTCATACTGCGAATCATCAAAGACATGGTCGATAATTCTTCACTTTGATAGAGTGCCGTTTCTTGTTTAAAGCGTTCACGAACCTGTCTACGCACACGCCCACGCACTTCTAGCGAGGCACTATCAAAATCTACTTTATAGATTTCGGCTGGGTAACGTGCTAACAAGTTCGGGGTATAAGGTTGCACGGTAGACATATCATAGCGCGATATTTTGTCAATCAAGCGTGGGGATGGTGATATAACCGCTGGAAATGGAAAGTTGTTAAACACATCAGAGCGTTTCTCAGTCCGCATCGCACTCGCACCATATCGTAACGAAGTAGAATCCTTGAGTTTGAAGGTGAGGTTGGTATCCAATACAATATCAAACACCCAAAACGGTAGATATGTGCCTGCAAACATGGAGCGTGTGACCTTATTATTGACAAAAACACCTTTAAATCGCTCCCATCGTCCATGTAGTTTCTCTTGTATGGCTTGTTCGGCTTGTTCTTGCGGGATGGTAAATGGAATCACACCTTCGGGCTGGCGGAAAGAGTTGAGCGCGTCTTGTTGGATAATATGGTTCGAGCCACAAAACATACAATGTGTACCCATTTGTCCTTCTGGAATAGTCGATTCTGCACCGCAATTTTTGCAATGTAAGGTGCGGTCACCGATAATCCATTTCACACCTTCAGAGCGTTGTTGCAAGAGGGCAGTAACCAGTGATGCACCTGTCGCATTAACCTCTGATTCGTTCTCCTCAAGATGCCCACAAAAGGCACATTCAATATGCCCACTAATGGGGTGGGTCGTCATATGTCCGCCACAGACAGGACAAGACAAAACCTCGGTTTCTGACTTCACGGGTGCGCCAGCTTCTTGGATTTTGACTTCGCCGTCACCATATAAAGCATGTTCTAATTGAGAAAGTGCAATTTTCCCGTTGAGGTACATGAGTTCCAGTAAGGCTTCGGTATGTTGGGGCTGATGAGCAATAACATGGCTGATGTGGTCACGTTGTTCGTTTTCGTCTGTGAGCAAACGCCCAAGCCACAGATGGGCTTCGATAAAATCAGGGTCTGTGCTTAATGCCCGTTGCAAAGCTCTGATAGCCTCATCCCATTCTTTGCGCTCAAGGTGCATCAAAGCGGTATCATAGGCTGCACTTCCCCATGTTGTTAGTTCAGAGCGGTTACTGATGTAATAAGTCACTCGAAATTCACGAACATCGCGGATGTCTTTTTCTTCTTCACCTGATAATTGCTTGAGTACCATCTCTTGTGGAGATTGTTGGTCAGTCAGGATTGTATAATCCGATGCTTCTCCGATAGGATTTGCATCTTTCCATCCACAGAGTTTGCAAGTGAGTTTGCGGTCAAGGTCAACATATAAACCTTCAGGCGCGCTACAATCAGGGCAAGCACGACGTTCTTGACGCGGTTTGAGTGGGCGTATCACAGACATGGGCATTCCTTTTCTGCTGAATTAACATCTCTAGTGTAACTCAAAACAGAGGACAGAATGCCCTAAGAATTGGGAAATTAGCCCAAGACTTTATATGCAAAGCGCATCATCAGTTCTTGATGTTCAATTTGTTCGTCCATTGCTTTTGAACCATGCCCTGCATCAAACCAATGAATTTGAATCGACTTGCCCAGATTATTGAGCTTTTCTTCATAGGCTTTCATCTGGCGTGATGGACAGCGTGTATCATTCTCACCCTGTATGACAAAGACCTCAGCTTGAATATTTTCGGCATAAGTAATCGGGGATGATTTTTTATGTTGTTCTGGCTTTTCTTCAGGTGTGCCACCAAATAAAGCCCGTTGATAGCCTTTCAATGTTCCTGCTTGGTCTTCATACATCATCGCCCAATCGGCAATCGCAACCACAGCCATCCCACCAGCCCATAAATCAGGTTTTTTACCAAGTGATTGTAAGGTCAAATACCCACCATATGATCCACCTGTTTTGAGAATTGCTTCGGGGTCAGCAACGCCTTTATCAATCAACCATTTTACGCCTGCTTCAATATCCTCAACTTCAAGATCGCCGAGGTTGCCATAAATCGCGTGTTGGAAATCATATCCAAAGGTGACTGAACCCCGATAATTGATGGTGAAAAATGCAAAGCCGTGGTCAAGCCATGCTTGTGATGCTGGGTGATAGGTATTGGTCTGGACAGCCGTAGGACCACCGTGCGTATGGACAATCGTAGGGAATGGTCCGTCGCCCTCTGGAGTGGCTAACCATGCTTGAATTGCCGTGCCATCACTAGACTCAAAAGTGACTGACTGCCAATCGATGCTAGCAGGCAATTCAACCTCGAGGTCAATGACATTACGCACATATTCACCTGTTTGGTAATCGATTTCAATCACGCGGTTGGGTGTGGAGGAATTATTCCAATGGACAAAGAGGGTATCCTCATCAAAAAAGTATCCACCACCCCCTGCTGAACCATCAGGAGTAGTCAATTTTTGGACACGATTTTCTTCAACATGATAATAATATAGGCTGTGATTGGCTTGGTGAAGTTGGTGCAATAGAATCCGTTTCCCATCATCCGACCAATCCCAGACTGTGACATCACCTGCGAATTCATCGGACGATATATCAGTGCGCTCATTTGTCTGCGGATTCCACATGAAAGGGCGTTTAAATCCATTCGCATTGGATGAGCCTGCAAAACGCATATCGCCTGCTGCTGATGCAAAGCCTGCTGGACTGATACCCGTACCTTTACCATCCCATAATTCACCCAGTAAATTGCCTGATTGCACATCATAAGCTTCGAGCGCAAATTCTGTTGAGCCTGTTTTTTCGGTTGATGCAATAATGGCAATTTCACCGTTATGTGACAACATCGGTCCGACTGCCATCGAGCCTATTTGATAGGTGAATAACGGCGCACCCTTAACAGCATTATCAATGACATACATCTGGAAGCCATCATCATTGACAGCCATCAATCCTATGACATTCCCTGTATGGCTCTCGGTGATATAGAACGAGGCATAGGGCGTCATATCAGGTGTCATATCTTGTGCATCACCACCAGCAAATGGCACACGTACATAATGTCCAATTTCATTACCGCCTGCATCCAACAAATAGTAGACCCATTCGCCATCTGCAGAAATAATACCGTTAACGACACCTGCGGGTTGAGTTGTGAGTTGGGTAAGTGTATTGGTGTCTGTCTCCCAAGCATAAAGTTGGTAAATCCCATCTTTATTGGTGCAGACTAAACCACGCTTTTTATTTTGTGTGGCAACACTCGACCATGCAATACCGGGTGCACGGTAGCGTTTTTTCCATGGGGCATCCTCACGAAGGTTGAGTTCTTTTAACATCTAAACTCCTATTTAAATTATTTTAAATGATATAATCAATTATATTGCAGAATATCGGATAGGTAAACTATCACACAATTATCCTATGATTATGACATATAAATATGGTGGGCAAATAGGTAGTCTATGAGGAGTTAGTCGCCCTACTTTAGACAAGTAGGGCATATATCTTTAGCGAGGAGATTTGTTTTCTTCGATTAATTTATATGCATCTTCCATGCTGTTGACAAAAGCAAACAGATGTTTTTTATCTGGCATATATTGTTGCAACATTTGAGCAAATAGTTGAATGAAATAACTAGTTGCGACAATCACCTGTTGCCCAATATTCTGTGGGTAGGCTTTGTTAGATGATGATAGATTGCCTAATGCACCTGCTGGTAAGGAATTCGACTCACGGCAATCGACAATAATATCAACGGTATGATGAACTTGATTAAGGTATTCGTTTACTTGACCGATGGCACGACCATAATCTTCCCAAGTCCATTCACCGCTCATTTCACGAATAATAATTGTTTTTTCTGGATTATCCCAATAAACACGAACAGGCACGATTTGCTCCCCATGAATTTTCCATCAATTATATGTATTGTAATGTAAAAAATTCAATTTAAAGTTAAGGTATTATGTACCATTCGTTACAATAATGAATCAAAAGATTGAATAAGTCCTATAAAAATTATGTTTGGGGTCTGTTCACTATTAAGACCAGAATGTAATTGAGTGGAGTTCAAACTAGACCGAGAGCCAATAATAGGTCATAATATATGCGATTTGTTGTTATCTTTAGTGAACACTCGGAGGGGTATATGGCTATTTTTATCATGCTCATAATTATTGCATTAAATATTGCTTTGCTTGTGGTTGTCATGCGCTTGGGGACACAAGGTGAACATCATACTGAAATGTCCGCTGACCAATCATTGGCAGTTATTGCATTACATAACAAACTGGGGTTACCACAACCTAAATCTAAAAATGTTGCAACTGTCCAAGAACATGCACAAGATGTTGCTAACACAGTGGATTCATCTGCAGATGCAATTCCTACAGATGCAGAAGAAACACCTGATGTTGTTACACAGGATAATGATGAAGTTGCAAAGTTTGTCAATGGCGATGATACGGCAAAACCCCTTGAACAACTTGCAGTTGATGTAGATGAGGCTAAAGAAGAAGTTGCTGAAATTGTCGATAATGTCAAAGACAATATGAGCCAAGCGGCTGATGATGCTACTGAAACTATTTCTGGTGATGACAACGACGATGATTAAGCTGATTATGGATTAGGGTGGTCTCGCTACTGCCCTACATAACCCGATGCACATTGGTTTTATCACCTCAGATTTAAGTTATTTAAATGGTTGGGCAACCTATAGCTTAAACTTGCTTCAAGCTCTTCATGCTAAGGACATCCAAACCACTGTTATTACAGCAAAGAATAGTCCCACGGTTGATTTCGATATTCACCCTTTACTACCTTCTGTTACACCACCGGAACGCTATTTATTACCCAAAATGATGGGTGAGGCTTTGACAATTCGTCAGTTGTTAGCAGACTGCGATATTATCCATAGCACAATCGAACCGTATTCTATTTTGGCAGACACCATCGCAGGACAACGCCCCTTCTTCATGACTGCACATGGTAGTTATATTAACTTGCCAAGAATACGTAAATTCCCCCTCAATGTACTCTATAAGCGTGCTTTCAGTCATGCGCAGATTATCTGCGTGAGCCACTATACGGCACAAGTTGCTAAAGAAATTATTCCCACAGCACAGACCCATGTGGTACATAATGGGGTAGATGTTGACCGTTTTCATAACCCGCCTCTCTTAGCATCCCCAAAAACTGTCCCGACTGTCGTGACTGTTGGAGGGATTAAACCACGTAAGGGAACATTAGAACTTGTCGAGGCGATGGCAATTGTTCGTGAGCAAATCCCTGATGCCCAATGCCTGATTATGGGGAATCCACAAACCACGACTTCTTATTACCAACAAGTAGTGTCTGCGATTGAACATCATCAATTGGGAGATGCCGTCAAGATTATGGGATTTGTCGATGATGACTTGATGCGAGCATGGATGGGGGCAGCAGATGTTTTGGCTTTACCGTCTATCAATGATAAATACTGGTTTGAGGGTTTCGGGTTGGTACTTATGGAAGCAAGTGCATCGGGTACAGCAGTGATTGGGACAGATGGATGTGGTGTGGCTGATGCAATAGACCCCGATGTGACAGGTTTGGTTATTCCACAAGATAATATCGCTGAAGCATTGCCGAGCGCATTAATCGAGCTATTGTCTAACCCCGATAAAGCACAGCAAATGGGTGAAGCAGGGCGTATAAAAGCACAAGGTCAATCATGGAATGCGGTTGCACAACAGATGATTGACCTGTATCAATCTCAACTTTAATTTGAGCTTTGTGCGCTGGCTTGTAAAACCCACTGCACATAGGCATTATCGCCACCAATTGCTGTAATTAGGATTTCACCTGTTCGTGTCTCGAAGGTGATTTCGCGATTGACAATCGTTTCTCCACAAACAAATATTTGTTCATCAATTATAAATTCGACGGTAGCATTTATATCGCCAAAACAATTGACTGTGATGGTTAGTTGAGCGCGCCCACCTGCTAACGACGAATTTTCATTTATCCCATTAACCGCCCATTGCACCTTATCTTCTCTATCACCATTTGGGAATGACACAAAGTCTGAGACGCTGGTTGTTCCGCCAAGTGTAACGGTTAAGGGGCTATTGAAATCTGCGTCCACCGGTGCGATCCGAATAACCTCGGTAGCCGTTGGGACTGGAGTATCCGATGCAGTTGCAGTTGCAGTTGCAGTTGGTGTATTTGTGACTGTCGCCGTTGGTGTATTTGTCGATGTGGATGTTGGCGTTGGTGTATTGGTAATGGTCGGTGTAGCAGAGGGCAGTACAGGCGTATTATCAGGTGATAAGGCTGGAATACCTGCACAATCTCCGCTCAAGGCGGCAACATCATCACGTACCCAACCCGACCCAAAAGCAGGGACAAAAATTTGATACCAATTGGTATAGACTCCCACCACTGTATATAGTTGGTCAGGTTGGACTTGGGTAATGACTGCGAAGTCAGTATCAGGTCCTGTACGAATATTCGGGAATCCTCCAGAAAATACGCTACAGGTATCATCGGCGGCAACAACAGGTGTGTTATAGACGGTTGTCGCTGTTGGCGTTGGATTTGCTACTGTTGCTGTCGCTGGAATCGATGTTGCGGTTACATTTGGAATTACCTGTTCGATACTTTGGATAGAACTCTCATTCAATGTTGCTGTTATATTTCCGCTTATTCCACGCAGTGCAATGACATAATCTGCCGAAGCTGGAATATGAAGTAAAATTGTTGAACCAATCGAGACATTAACTAGAGTTCCATCTGTTGCATAAAGGGTTGTATAAATAATATTACCTGTATCACTTTGCAAGGTAAGCATCTGTGATATATCAGTTGTATTGTTGATGCGATAATAGCTTATTTCGTCAGTTGTGAGTTGGATATTGTCGGGGATTAGTGATAAATCGTTAGTTGCAGTTAAATCCGCACCTGAAACATTTAAGACAACGTTCCCCGTTTGTATCGCTGAGCGACTGGAAACTAGGATAAGATATTGTCCATCCTCTGATAAACGCTGATCGAGTTTTGCGAAGTTTGACCCTGATGCAAGGGGTGTATCAACACTGACTTGATAGGTTTCGATGCCTCGCTGGAGTGCAATCACAAGCTCCATATCATCGGATAGGCTCAGGGCTTGTATAGAAATGTCATCGCCTGCATTACCTTTGAATGTATATACGGCAACAGGGTGTTCATCACTTAATGTTAAGGTGATTGTATCACCATCATTGAGCGCAGTTTGTGCTAAGACATAGAACGATGACAACAAGAAAAATAGGACAATAATAGACCTACGTTTTTTCACAATATTCCCCAGCTTCTATACAGTATTTTATCCTTATATTACACTAATAACATGAATATTACAAACATTTCTAAC
>CAYGTY010000093.1:18950-23117 GCA_964352825.1 uncultured Anaerolineaceae bacterium | reverse complement strand
GTAGGCGCACTTATTGGTATACTAGGTTCCCCAGTGCCACCCGTAATACGTATAAAAAGGAAGACACCAACAATTCCACCAACAACTGCTCCAAAGCCAAACATAACCAAACCAAACAGTAATAATTTCCAACCATTGTTTTGTGTTTTCATGCTAGTTGGATAGCGTTCATAACTCATAGGCACCTCACCCTTATTCTGAATCTTGCAAGAATAAATTTAATCATATCAATATATCAACACAAAAAACTATGCGCCAAATGGCTTAGGTTTTGAATATCTAAATTCTTAAACGGAACAGGCAACTTGGTGAATATACGAGAATTAATGATAGAAATATTGTATTGGATATGTTGTTTTCATTTTGGCATATGCAAAATATTGATCATGAGTTTAGAGAATTAAGTAATCGATCGCGGGACTCACGTGCTGGATGAAAATTTGGGTTAAATGTGATAGCAGCATTATAATTATCGACTGCACGACTGCTTTCACCTAGCCCCTCACGTGCAACACCTGCATAATAATATGTTTCCTCAACATACTGCCCGCCACCATCATTTAATACTACCCGTGCCAATTCAATTGTATCCTCGTATCTACCTACAGCATTGTAGGCTTCGTATATGGAGAATTGATACCATAACATGCGCCATGGAATACCAATTCTCCTTGCTTGATCATATGCTATTGTTGCATCTTCAAACATGCCAATTGCAGTATAATTTGTCCCCATATTAAACCAAGCAAAAGCATCTTGGGGGTTAGCAGTTGCTTCAGCTCTAGCGATTTCCAATGAATTTATATTATTTTGATTGATGTCAATGTTGTTTGCCAATATTTCTTGTAACTTTTCCCACTGGTTTGGCTGATAAAGAACAATATAGTTATAGTTGAAGTGCTGCCAGAATTTCTGAACATGTTCATAGCTATATGGTAGATTAGAACCAGAGTAACTGTCATGACTAATGAAAGTTGATTGTGCATCATCATAGCTATGCAATAGAAGGTAATGTCCCATCCAACCTAACCGTTCAGGTTCTGGATCATAACCCTCTTCGATGATTATCGGAAAATCAGAGGCTATTAACTCTTTGAGAAGTTGTAAATTGCCACCTGAACGAGCCAATGCCTGAACTGATAAGTCTGGAATCTGAGTGTTAACAAACTCAATCATCTGCCAGGGGCTAACATTTTTATCTTCACTATTGGGTTTCAACCATCGCGCCGCTGGTTGTTGGTTATTTTCATAACCAAAATAAGAGAGTGCCATTGTAAGTGTTGCTGGTCCACAATTATTCCATCCTTGCGCCTCATACCGAAAACCATTGATTTGATAGCTAATGGGCACTGTTCGATTATCAGATGCAAATAGAGGCATTGAGGAGAAGAGTAAGATGAATGCCATGAGAATCATTTTCATGTTTACGCTCGTTTATCTAATCTTCAATCAATAATACAGGTCATTTTTTCCTAACGTAACACGCCATTTGGCGCATTCTGCTGTGACCTATAATGCGGTAAGGTAAATAATTGATATTCTTATCTGCAAGTTGTTTTATGGATCCTAGTAATGAAAAAATTATTCCAACATATTCAAAAGTCTATTATTCCCATAATTTTTGTAGCTCTAATCAATTCAGTAATTGGCTTGGAGGCACAAGATGATGGGATTGATTCAGTTGATTTACGTATAGATCGCGATGGTATTTTTATATTTTACGATGCACCACTTGGCTCATCAACGACTGGGCAACCACTCGCTATCGGTGATTTAAACAATAACAAGTGTGGCGATATTATTGTTGGTGCTCAAAACGCCAGTTTTGCTGGAGCTGAGGGTTGGCGAAATAATGCGGGGCATCTACGTATTATTATGGATGTCTGCACAATTGATGGACAGATTAATATGTCAGATACCAGCGATAAGTCAACACAAATTATCACCGTTCTTGGAGCGCGGGCTGAAGATATGCTTGGCACAGAAATAACCGTTGCGGATTTTAATAGTGACAACTATGACGATGTGTTGGTCGGGGCACAGAATCATGGAGGCATTGACAATGCGCGTCCGCGCGCAGGTGCAGCATATGTCATTTGGGGTAGTTCATCCTTCAATGACTTGTCAGAAATCAACTTATCTGAGCCTAATGACAGCGTTTTAACAATTTACGGTGCTGATAGCGAAGATCGCTTAGGTTTATGGGTAGATCATGGGGATTTTAACGCTGATGATTATGCTGATATGTTGATCGGTGCCAACCAAGCAGATGGTATTGATAATAGTCGAATCAATGCGGGCGAAGTCTGGATTATTTATGGTGGGGAAGATATACAACAATTTGGATCCTCAATTGATATGCGTCAACCTCCTGTAACGAATACGCGCATAAATGGTATCGATTATGATGATTTATTTGGTTCAACTGTCTTGGGTGGAGACTTGAATAACGATGGCTACTCAGACGTTATAGTCAGTGCTGCACTTTGGCGAGGGTCGGCAGGTATCGGCGGTATTGATTTTGGTGGCGGGGACGGACCTAATGACACACGATACAACAGTGGTGACACCTATATCATCTTCGGGAACGGTGATTTACAAGGGAAAGTTATTGATCTTGCAACTAAACTTACATCCGATGGATCTCCGATTGATGAGTCCATAGCCGTTGTCTACGGTGTCGATTCAAATGATTTAATGGGAGAGGAGTTGGCCGTTGGTGATTTAGATGGTGATGGTCGTAATGATCTTGTTCTGGGTTCATTGGTAACAGGTGGTGTAACGAATCGGATGGATGAAGCTGGCGAAGCATGGATTATATACGGTAACATGCCGTTTGAAGGACAAGCAATCGACTTAGCAAATCCATCTAATAGAATAACCACTGTTATTTATCCAGATCAGCCATCAAGTAAAGGTGGTGATATTCTTCGCGTTGGTGATTTAGATAATGATGGCGTCGATGACCTATTTTATGGTGCACCCAACTATGATCCTTCAGATAATAATAACGAAGTTCGGAAAAATGCAGGTCTGTTGGTGATTATCTATGGTATAGAAGGTCGTCCAATAAGTGAAACACCTCTGATCATCCCATCCGCTGTACCAGATAACCTGCGAATTAGCTATATTATTGGGGCTGATGCTGAGGATATGATGGCATACGGTTTGGCAATATATGATGTGAATGGCGATGGTATCCTTGATATTGCCCCAAACGGAATGGGTGGAGATGGCATTGATAATACGATCATTAATGCAGGTGAAATCTATGTGATTGATGGGGCATTATTCCTCTCAAAATTGTCTATTTTTTCAGAATAATTGTTTTAGTTAGAACAATGGGAGTCGATATATGTTCATAAAACAACTCTGGATTCGTCATTTAATCATTGCATTCCCATCCATAATACTAATTGGTCTATTTTGGTTTAGTCGTATGGATTGGGATCCTGAAATGCGCTTATGGCGCGCAGTTGGAGATAGTAGTTGGGTTCTCCTCTGCCTGTCATTGATTATGGGTCCAATAGCACGTCTGTGGCAGCCCCTTGCCAGTTTTGTCCCATGGCGACGTGAAATCGGGATTTGGTTTGGTGTGCTTGCTCTAGCCCATGCTTTACTGATTTTTAATGGCTGGGTTCGTTGGGATATTATGCAATTTTTTGGTTATGAATATATCGAACAGTTAGGTCGCAAAGCACGGATCGAGCCAGGTTTTGGGTTATCAAATTCACTGGGTTTGATCGCTTTAGTATGGTCTTTGATATTGACAGCGACTTCTTCAAATTGGGCAATTAAGAAACTTGGCAGCAATGCTTGGAAGTGGCTTCATTCTGCCGCTTATGTTATTTTTTATCTCGTATTTTTGCATGTATTCTATTTCCTCTTCATGCACTACACCATTTCATTCCACCGATCTGTACCTGAAAACCCCAATTGGCTTGCTGCTCCTTTTGTAATTATTACTCTGAGTGTTCCCGTACTCCAAGCACTTGCATTCACAAAGACTATTTCAAGACGTAAAAAGCCAGACTTGATGAACAAAGAGGCTCAACTTTCATAATCTGTCATCTATTTCTTGATGCTTTAGTGCCTTTCGTAAATTGATATCAAAAGGCACTAAAGAGATGAGGAGGAAATCTTACATATCTAAGCTATAACAGGTTG
>CAYGTY010000093.1:7779-18850 GCA_964352825.1 uncultured Anaerolineaceae bacterium | reverse complement strand
CGCACCACCCCACGTAAATCACCACTAATCAACGTTACATCAGAGGCTTCCATAGCAATATCAGTACCAGTTCCAATAGCAATACCGACATCAGCCTGAGCTAATGCAGGCGCATCGTTTACACCATCTCCGACCATACCGACTCGTTTCCCTTCAGTCTGTAGTTGTTTGACAGTAGCAACTTTGCCACTAGGTAATACATCTGCAAATACACGGTCAATACCAACCTCGCGCGCAATAGCATGCGCCGTTCTTTCGTTATCCCCAGTAATCATAACCACTTCTAATCCAAGTGCATGTAACCCAGCAATTGCTTCAATTGAGCCATCTTTGACAGTATCTGCGATACCAATTACACCTGCCAATATATCATCAATTGTGACAAGAACTGCTGTCTGAGCATTCATTTGAAGCTGCTCTATCTGATCATCCAGGCTCTCACTGCTAATTCCCTGATCATGTATATGACGAGGACTGCCAATAACCACTTTTCTACCATCAACAATGGCTTCAATGCCACGTCCTGTTTCTGCCTCAAATTGCTCTGGATTAGACAACATAATTTGCCGCCCCTTAGCAAATTTTACAACTGCTTCACCTAGCGGATGTTCACTACCTCGCTCAGCACTTGCTGCCAATCGCAACATGTCCATCTCATCAAATCCATCAACAGTAATAACATTGGTTACTGTAGGTTCGCCGCGCGTAATGGTACCAGTTTTGTCAAGCGTGATTGTTTGGAGTCGATGTGCGTTTTCTAATGCCTCGCTATTCTTAAATAACACACCCATTTCAGCACCTCTACCTGTTCCTACCATTACAGCTGTTGGGGTAGCCAATCCGAGCGCACAAGGACATGCAATTACTAGCACGGCTATAGTATTAAGCATAGCAGTGGTGAATGAAACTTGCCCAATGATTAGCCAGCCAAACAGTGTTAGTAAAGCCAAGACAAGAACTATGGGAACAAATATACCAGATACTTGATCCGCAATTCTTTGAATAGGTGCTTTTGAACCCTGTGCGTCTTGTACAAGTCGAATTATCTGAGATAAAGCTGTTTCTGTACCCACCCTTGTTGCTTCCGTGACTAATCGTCCTTGTTTATTGATTGTTCCTCCAATGACCTCACTACCTATGGATTTATTAACTGGCATGCTTTCGCCAGTAAGCATTGACTCATCAACTGCCGAGCGTCCCTCAACGACAATAGCATCAACAGGTATACGTTCACCGGGGCGCACAAGAATCATTTCGCCAATCACAAGTTGATCAATTGTAACTTCGACTTCTTCATCTTCTCGAAGGACTGTAGCGGTTTTCGGAGTCAATCCCATAAGTTTTTTAATCGCTTCACTAGTACGACCTTTTGCTCTGGCTTCTAATAATTTACCGAGCGTAATCAAAGTCAAGATAACTGCAGCTGACTCAAAGTAGTCATCTTTACCAACAATATCTGAGAATCCAAAGAGAATTCCTGCCAGCACAATTAGCCCATAAATATATGCAGCCATTGTTCCCATCGCAACCAGTACATCCATATTGGCTGTACCATTTCGCAAGGATTTATATGCACCAATAAGATACTGTTTACCGACAATGAATTGTACAGGTGTTGCCAGAGACGCAAAGATGAATAGCCAGATGTCATCAGCTAGCCACGGTACTGTTTCCATCAAGAATGGGACGCTGTGCATAAAATGTCGTGTCATACCAAGAATTACCAGCGGAATAGAGAAAATTGTCCCAATAATAACGAGTCGTTTCTGCCGTTGAATTTCGGCTTCTCTCGCTAGCTGTTCGGCATCTTCAGGATCATTAACATCTGATGTATCGATGACCCCATAGCCTGCAGCTTCAACAGCATTAATCAAATCACGACGATTCGATATGCCCGGAAGATACATTACAGTGGCTCGTTCAGTGGCAAGATTCACACTAACATTCAAGACTCCGTTTGGCTTGCTAAGTGCTCGATGTACATTGCGTTCACATGAAGCGCAAGTCATCCCTGTAATCGGGAGTTCAATTTTTGTTGTTGCCACATCATACCCGGCATCCTGAACACGTGTTACAAGATTGTCAAGGTTCGTAAGTGATGCATCAAAATCCACACTGGCGCGTTCTGTTGCAAAATTCACAGTAGCTTCTGTAACGCCATTATCTTTGCTTAAAACACGCTCTACTGTCCGCACGCAGGCAGAGCAAGTCATACCAAGGACAGGTAAATCAATATGTTGTGTTGTCATGGATATATCCTTGAACAAATGAGTAATTATTTTAATTGTAGATAAATATCAGACACGATGATATGCGCTAAATGGCGGTACTTTTGTATAAAAGGAAATCAGTGACAATAGAATAAAATAACCTATTTTAATGAAACTGTAATTGTTATATATCAAATTCGATTGAGATTATAGAAATTTGGATTGTAGCTATAAATCAATAAGGAATAACCATGGCAAGACGTACCATAGATGAAATATCAATCGAAGAATTAGAGCATCTGATTGCAACTAAGAAACGTGAATCCCGCCTAAAGTTGATTCACAGGATGCAACAGATGGGGCGGGTTATCGAAATTGATCAACTTAGCTCACACTCACATACTATAATTGCAGCTAATGATTCAGCCCTAGAGGAAAAGGAGCGGAAAGTTCTGAAAAAGAATCAACAAGATACTTCTATTTGGCACAAATCTACAAGTTTTGCCCTCTTTTTTGCTGAAGTAGCAATTGTCATAGGGTTAATTTTTGTTGGTGTCGAGATGTTTATCGGCATTGGGGATTTACAACAACAAACGGCCAAGACCCAACAGGTTGCAGAAGCCAAGCAACGTGAACTAGTACCGACATTGGAACCAACCCCTCAATTAAAATTCACAAATGTTGTACTTCCAACAGGACATACTCCACCTAATCAAGTTGGTGGTGGGCAATTTAACTTTGATGAGATTCCCTCACAGATGCGCTCGTTGGTGGCGAATCAAGTCTTCCTACCACCTGACATTGAACGCCCAATACCAACTGACGAAACACCCTTGGTTTTACGTATCCCGAAACTGGATATTGATCATACAATTGTACAAGGTGTTGATTGGGAAGCTTTGAAACTTGGAGTAGGACAAGTGCCAAATGGTGCAACACCGATAAACGCTAACGGGAATGTTGTGTTAGCCGCACATAATGACATATATGGAGAGCTTTTTCGCCACCTTGATCAATTAGAGTCAGGTGATAAATTCCAAATTCAGACAAAAGGTAATTTATATAATTATACAATCACTGGATGGGATCTTTATGAACCAACAGCAATTGAAGTAATGGATCCGCGTGGGAAGGCAACCTCTACTCTAATTTCCTGCTACCCATATCAAGTTAATAATAAACGAATTGTCGTATTTGCTGATCTTGATACATCTGCATAATAACTATATAAAATACTAGAAAGAATTTTGAATCATATGAGATCTTTGTTTATTGTAATAACTCTACTGGCTAGTCTATTGTTAGGATGTACTCAGAATCAATCTGACCCTAACGCACCAGCAAAAGCTATCGAACGATATCTTGAAACGCGAATTTCGAAAAATAGTGAAATCTTTGCTGGAACTTTTTGCGCAGAATTTGAATTTGATGCACTTACTGAATTTGACTCTTTTGGCGCGGTTGAAGCTACCATAGAAGATATGATATGTAAGGTGGAGAGTATGTCAGACAGAGAAGCAAACATAATTTGTACAGGTAGTATTGATGTCGTATATGATGGCGAAAATAACAATACACTGGATCTTGGACGATTTACTTATATTGCAGCACAGGAAGATGCAGAGTGGAAAATGTGCGGATACAGTAGTTAGGTTTGGAATGCTATATGTGTAACCTTCAAGATCAAAAAAGCTAAAGATTACACATAATTAAACTTGGATGTTTTAGGTTTATAATTATTTTTTGATCACCAAGACTGTTTAGATTTGTGATCGATGACCAACTCGTTAATTACTGACACCATCTTTTCCGATTTGTTTCCAGCTTTGCCCATTATCAGATGAAATAAATATATCACGATTAGAAGTCGCAACTGCAATTTCATCGTTTTGAGGATTAATATCAGTGTATAAAATAGCTTGATCTGCTTGAACTTCTGGTGTACCCGATAATGGTATACTCTCACCTGTCTCAAGATTGTATTCATACAACCACTTATAACCATATATTAAGCGCTTACCATTAGGGTCAAATCGAACTGTGGTAGTGACATTTTCACTGTCAATTAACAAAAATGAATCACCAAAGTCCTCAGACATATAAAGACCACCCTGAGTTGCAAATGCTACAATATTGGAATCAGATGGATGTACAGCAAGATGAATTGGTTGCGAACTTAATCCATTTGCTTGTGCAGTTTTCCATGTCTCACCACCATCAAGGCTATAGTGAAGCCCTGCTGCCAAAAGAGAATTCGGAGCAGGATTTAGAACATAGACAGTATCTCCAAAATAGGATGCTCCCATTACATGGAAGTCCGTTTCACCCAAGAAGTTAATTGTTTGTATAGTTGCCCCTAAATCATCACTCTTGACAAGCCCAATCGGGTTAACTAAATCCGACCCAACACCTGGATGCCCACTACTGAAAAAACCATCTGATGTTCCTGAATACCCCATGTAATCATTGATGGGCAGATCAGGGCGAGACCATACCCCATTAGAATAAGCTACAAGCCCAGTATGGGTTGCCACCTGCAGTTTGTCTCCATCACCTGTAAAGCTTATGCCATGTATATCAGGAAATGTCACAGTCTGAGATGCATTACTTGATGTAAAAAATAATAATGCTCCAAAACCAAGAACAACAATTAATAAACCTGCACTGATTATCATATTTTGCCGTTGTTTACTTTGTTGCCTTGCTTGTCGTCTTTCTTTAGTTTTCTTGGACATAAAATCTCCAATTCTTTCTAATTTATCTGATTAATTCTTGCCATAGCTTCATCAGCTAGTGAGAAGTTTGGATTTAACTGTAGTGCTTGTTGGTAGGACGTGCGAGCTTGATTAATTTGGTCTTGTGCCTCATATACCTTACCTTGCCAATAGAAAGTTTCTTCAACATATTTCCCGCCATTGTTAAGATTAGATTGTACTAAAGCTAAAATATCATCATATCGTCCTGTCTCATAGTAAGCATAATAGGGTTCAAATTGATACCACAACATACGCCATGGCAAGTTAGCTTGACGTGCACGATCGAATGCTATTGAAGCTTCTTCAAAACGATCTAAATGTGTGAGTGATATACCCATATTGAACCATGCGTACCCATTTTGAGGATTGCTCCTCACCTCTTGTTGTGCAGTTGCTAAAGCTATTTCATTTGCTCGAACAATAGTAGCTAGATCATTAAGAATCGTCATTAATTCTTGTTCACGTTCAGGTGAATATAGAACAATAAAACGACGGTTGAAGTGTTGCCAATTTTGATCAACTTCATCTGCAAGCAAACTATAACCTTGATTATCGGTTCCTATCCCCATAAAGCTGTCATAAAAATAAAAATAGGCACTATCATACGCCACTACTGTACGATAATGACCAATCCAATCATATGCTTCTGGCATAAAACCTGTCCCAATAATCACAGGAAATTCATTTGCTATAAGCTCTCGAAGAAGCTCAGTAGTTCCGCCATATCGCCACAATGCCTGTATGCCTGTATTTTCATTAATAAATTCGACCATCTCGTCAGGAGTTACATTCTTATCTTCGCGATCTGGGCGAAGCATCTTCTGTGCATACTCTTGATTTTCTTGCCATCCGAAATAGCTTAAAGCAATTGTGACGCTTGCAGGACCGCAGTTATTCCAAGTCTGCTGCTCAAATGTAAATCCATATAATCGTGCTGATAGGGGAAGAGGTGTAGCCAGTGGTGTTGACTGAACCTTTGTAGCTATCGGTCTTAAGGTTGGCATAGCTGCTTCTTGTAAATTAGGTGTTGGAGTTGATGTAGCTGAAGGTAATATCTGTTCGCTAATTGTCACTACTGATGTAAGAATCGCGGTGGATGTAGGAATCGATGTGGGCACTGAAACAACTATAAGATCATCTGCCGATAGAGTACTTTCAACATAAATAGCAGTTGGCAATATATCGCCCACAGCAGGTCGATGGGGCAGGAGATTCTTCATAAAGGGTACGCTGTTGATAACCCGTTGCTGTTGGGATGGCTGTAAAACGTCTTGAAAAAGAATAATACTCACAATCGGTAAAACAATACTCAGAAACGACAATCCAATAACACCGTAAAATAAAATTTTCGGTGGCGGCAGAAGCTTATTTTCATCACGAATTGTGTAGGATGGTTGAGTATCGTCTGTTATCACAGAATCATAACCTTAGATAAATTTCAGAAATTCATCTGTAATCATACACCTGCGAATGTTTACAAAATATGCGCTAAATGGCGTATTTTCTTTCTACAATTCATGTTAATTCAAGTACAACGTTGGACTTTTTTGGAAAGATCCCTGACACACAGGACAGCAAAAGTAGTATGTCTCTCCTTCGTAAAATAGACTGTCGTATGCTTCTTGTGGTTCAATTTGAGCGTGACAAACAGGATCCAATACACGTTGGCTAGGTTGGTGGACTTTCTCAGACGGTAAATAGACTGTTAATATTGTACCTTTATGAATTTTACTTTCGACATGAACCCAACCATCTAAACTCGAGATGCGTTCTTGAATACCAATCAACCCATAGTGATCATTCAACGCAAGTTCGCCTAAAATAGAAGGTGGTGAAAACCCTATGCCATTGTCCTCAACCTTTAACGTAATTCCCTCAGCAAAATATTCCACAGTGATGTTTACAATATCAGCTTGGCTATGTTTGCAAACATTTTTAAGTGCTTCTTGGGTTGAACGAAATAATGCTAACTCTCGTGACTCAGATATTCGCCGCTGTATACCTTTAATTTTCAAATCAACTACCAAATTCCCAACCCGCTCAAATTCCATTTCGAGAGCAGGAATTAACCCAAGTTCTTCTAATGCTGGTGGACGTAACCCTGCGATTAAGTTACGTAAATTAGTTACAACATCAACGGCTTGTTGTCTAGCTAGTTGTAGCATTTCAGTAGCTCGCTCAGAATCGGATTTCAACCAACTTTTGGCGAGGTCAATGCTATGAGTAATAGCAACAGTCGATTGTATCGTGTCATCATGTAATTCGTGTGCAATACGTTTACGCTCCAATTCTTGTCCCTCTGCAAGCTTTTCGGCATAAGCCCGACTTTGCTCTTGTGCATATTGGATGTGATTGACCATTCCAGCCATGGCATGACGTAATTGAGTAATTTCCTTGATACCACCACAGTCTGTTTTAAAGCAATCGAGATCACCTTGAGTTAACTGTTCAGCCTGAAGAGATAGTTGGTGAATCGGACGTAGAACCCTTAAGTAGAACCAGAGATTACTAAAAACTAGCAAAGCGGCACTAACACCACAAAGTTCAATAAAACTTGCATGTGTCATGAATTGTTACCTCCATCCAGTACAATTAAACCATACTGTAATCCAAGCGTTACTGCTTCGGTTCGGGTAGTGACCCCCAATTTAGCATAAACATTTTTGAGATGACCTTGAACAGTACGGTCAGATATAAACAAATCTTTGCCAATCTCTTTATTGGTTTTGCCATACCCAACATGCATTAGAATTTCTATTTCCCGTTTGGTGAGTGTTTCGATTAATGGTGAGGAATCCTCAACGGATTGTGCTAACATCGCCATAAGATCATCATCAAAAACTGTTCGACCAATAGCTACTTCTTGTAATGCTCGATAGAGTTCGTCGAATTCAGCAGTTTTCAGAATAAAGCCATCTGCTCCTGCATCAAGAAGTGCATGTACATAAGCAGGTGTATCATAAGCTGTTAGAACGAGAATTCGGATGTCGGGATTATTAAACAAGATACGTCGTGTTGCTTCAATACCTGTGAGTTCTGGCATATGAATATCCATAATCACTACATCTGGCTTTAATCGTGTCGCCATTTCAACAGCCATAAGACCGTTTATTGCTTCCCCAACAATCCTAATATCTTGGCTTTCTAAGTATACGCGAATACCTTGACGAACCATACTATGGTCATCGGCAAGTAATACATTCATATTTGGGCTTCCTTTTCTTTCCTATTCTTATGATAACATGCCACATCCATCTGAATACACGCCAAATGGCGTATGTTTACCCCAAAGGTATTGAAATACACTAACTGATATAAATGCTAGAAATCACTGGTTATTTTACTAATGAGATATCGATTCCTGATTATTGATCCCGATAGAAATATGTGTGAATATCTTACCAATATCTTGAGCGACTATAATTATGAATGTACATGTGTTTATAGTGGATTTGATGCACTTTCAATACTAGAACAATGTGCCTTCAACCTCATTATTATGGATCATAAACTACCTGATATAGGCGGTTTTCATCTACTTCGGCAAATTCAAATACTTCATAACACACAAATTATGATACTAAGCTCAGAAGATAGTGAATATAATCGTGTGAGGGCACTAGAAGAGGGCGCTACAGATTTTGTGAGGAAGCCACTTGTTTACCCAGCAGAATTCTTGTGGAGAATTCAAGCAATTATGAAACGTAGTATTAAACGACAAATTATTCTATCACGTGTTCAAATCAATTTAATTCAGCAAGAGGTTTTATCAGATGGCAAATATGTTGACTTAACTCCACAGCTATTTCAGTTGCTTACTACCTTGGCATCTAATCCCGGAAAAGTTGTAAGGCGTGATTACCTTCTGTATAGTCTTAACGAAAGTTTTCAATCTGCTTCGGATAATATTCTTTATGTTCTAATACATCGTTTAAGGGACCGTCTAGAGCATAATATGGATAAGCCTAAGCTAATTTGTACTATTAGAGCGGTTGGTTATCTTCTAGATGATGGGTGATTGAAGTTAATTATCAGACTTCGACAATTCAATTACACTTTTTCATGAAGGTAACCACATCTTTACAAACGCTCTACTATCAACCCACTCGCCATTTACTATCATTTCCCAATGAAGATGCGCCCCACCACTCCGACCTGTATTACCGCTCATCCCCACTATCTGACCTTTGGTTATTGTTTGACCGCGAGTCACATGAATCTGTGATAAATGTGCATAGCCAGAATACACTCCATAACCGTGATCAACCATAACATAATTCCCACGGATATCTAACTCACCTGCGAATACAACATTACCAGTAGCAACTCCGCTAATCGGTGTTCCCATTGGTGCCTGTTGATCCCAACCAGTATGTCGTGTCGGAAATGATTCATTCAAGATACGAAAAGTTCCAAACCCTGATGCTACCTTACTATCAAGAGGTAGATCAAAGCCTCTTGCACCCCATAATGCTTTCAGAGACGTATCTTCAACAATAGCATCCAATTTTGTATACTCGGCACTTTCTACTTCTGGGTCAACC
Organism: uncultured Anaerolineaceae bacterium; assembly: GCA_964352825.1. GTDB lineage: Bacteria > Chloroflexota > Anaerolineae > Aggregatilineales > Phototrophicaceae > UBA6055. The sequence continues at coordinate 9,340 of CAYGTY010000093.1, read as the reverse complement.
CAAATAGCTAAATCACCAAGCATATCAAACTCCTGTGTAATATAGCCAGCAGAATCAACTTTCACAATTTCGTTTAAGTTTAGATCACTGTTCTCCCGTTCAACAAAAATAGTCAACTCATACTCACGAGGTTGAACATCCATATTTACTACAAGAAATGAATACCATTCACCATCAGAAATCTCAAAAAATGGGTACCTTACGTTCAAAAACGTAAGCTGAGCCCGGAAAATATCAGGTCCAACTAAGCGAATTAATCCGACATTTCCTTGATTGATCGATGAGAAATAGCGTTCAAGAATAATATCTTGCTGAACTGTAACGGAAGTGGGCATAGGACGTGGTTGAGCTTGTGGGATAGCATCACTATCATCTTGGGCAACTGTAGAGAGTGCAGTTAATAATATTACCAGGTACAAAAAGACAAATTTAAATAACCACATTATCTAATATTCCTTAAATAACCAATATAATGAGCGAATCGACTGATATCAAATGTGTTCATAGTCAATTCGCATTCACTTTATATTTCCAAAATCGAATTTAAGATTGGGTGAAATAGTTAATACTTGGTGAAGTTGAATTGGATCGTAGACTTATATCTAGCTTATTCGGGCTAAACAACTGGCGCAATAAGATAACGATTAGAATCACTTCCGCCACTTTTGAGGATAAACCAATAATCTCGACATGGGAATGTAACAGAAAATAGCCAAGGAAGGTGATAATTGTGTAGACAATGAAACCTATTGTGATAGCATTATTCAATTTCGATGTTTGTATTGCGACAGGAGTGCGTAGAATTGCTATAAATAAATAGCCAATTGCATTTGCCAGTAGGAGATAATCTCCAGCAAGTCCAGACTCAAAATGGATAAACCCTGTATATGCAGCCAAAATTGTACCGATAACAAGCAACAGAGACATCTGCCGACCAACCATTGCCCATAGAATTCCACCAAATGAAACAGAAAAAACTACCCCAACTATCATTAAAGTAAATTGTGATTGAGTTACATCAAATAGACTCAAACTATCTGGTTCGTTTGATTGTGACAATGTAGGTTCTGTGCTAGATGGATCAATTGTTATTTCGGTAATTGTCTGTGAGGGTTGATCACCATCATCTTCACCCTCACCATGTGCATATATTGATGTAATGGATAAAGCAAAGACAAGCAAGATAATCCATAACTTATTATTCATAGAAATGCCTCTCAATTTATGTACATTCAAGGAGATAGTCTATCAAATCAGGCTTAAAGGTCTATGCGCCAAATGGCGTATATCCTTTTTGTATCTGTTTTTGTTACAATAACTGAAAGATATGGTTTATGAGGATAAACAAGATGCAGACTAAAACTTTCAAAGTTCCTAATGTCGGTTGTGAGGGTTGTGTAAACACCATCAAAAACGAGGTTAGTGAATTATCTGGTATAAAATCTGTCAGTGGTATGGTAAATAGCAAAACAATCACTGTCGAATGGGATACACCTGCAAGTTGGGAGCAAATTGAAGCAACGCTGGTTGAAATCGACTATGCGCCTGAATAGGTTCAACA
>CAYGTY010000093.1:1677-7679 GCA_964352825.1 uncultured Anaerolineaceae bacterium | reverse complement strand
CTTATTTATCCTCATCTGATTTCCATTGCGAATCTTCGCTCCACAACACATAACTATAGTTATTCAATGTGATAGTAATTTGATTGCCGGTTCCGTTACCGGTGATATAACGTTGGCACCAATCCAAATAATCAAAACCATCACCGCTATCAGAAATCCAAAAAATATCTTCGAGCCATTGTTTATCCCGCACAAACTGTGGAAAATTGCCAATGCGCTCAATATTGAAATATTCGCCATTATAAAAAAATTCAACCGATTCATTGGAATTGTTTCGTGCCCACTCGGTGAAACCCGATTCCGTCAACAATTTCTTATTCCGTGCAATTTTTCTCATCTCTTCATCCGACGAATCAATAATACAAACTTCATTCATATAAGGGAAAATATAAATATTGGGCATAAATAGATGATTGCTATAACCTGCTTCGGTACGCAAATGACTATACATATTCCATGATCCTTTATTTTTGAGCCCTAGATAAGGTGTAAAGCCATTGAGGAGAAATAGAATTGGGAAGATATAAAGGATGAAATTGCGGGGCTGAAACCAGCGAATATTCGACGACTCACTGAATCCAAACTTGGTTCGTTTTAAGAGATATAAGATGATTAGATAGTAAAATGCGAGATAAATAATCCAACTGTATCCCCATATATTGGCTTGTGTTATCAGAAGATTGTCTTCTTTGGCAGGCCATTGGAAAATTCTAGGTAGATAAAAGAAAAACAATCCGACAAAAACTATTAAACTATTCCGTAAGGTAGAAAACCATCTTAACAGGTGTATTCTCTCAAAGAGTTCACGCAGTATAGGTATTGTTGTGTCTGGTAATGCAAGGATATATACTGCAAACATTAAAGTTGGGAACTCTGCCATCGGAGGGTACATACGGATAGATATTATCGTATGGAACAGTAATCCTAATAAAACCCCCATAAGGCGCAATCTACGTATTGATAAGAACACTGGAATAGCTGTTTCGATAACCAGTGTTGCGATAATTCCAATCTGTAATACCCATGTCTCTCGCAGGATTAAGTCTGAGATAGACAATAAATGATTTGTCTCATAATAAAAGTTCAGTAGGCGAGTTACTGGACTAAAGTTGACATCAAGAAAGTGATAGTTGAGTTTATTGAAGACTGACATCAGATAAACAATATTGATTGCTATGATAACAAGTGGGCGGAAAACGTCAAACCACTGAACAATATCAAGCTTAAACTGTCGGCTATTAACGAGACTCCTAATTATCACCCAGATAGCAGATGTAAGGATAGTTAGACTTATAAGGAATGTCAGTGTTGGATGGTTGGGACGTGTACTGAACGGTAATTCATAACTAAACACATAAATATAACCCACAGACAGCCCTAATAATAAAAATCCCGTTTTTGGACGTGCAAGAACCAACACTGCGGGAATAAACAGTAAATAAAATTCTGAAAAATCAACTGGCCGACGCAAATAGTGCCATAAAATTGCGATAGACCACAAAAAAGAAAACATCGCAAAATGAATTATTTTGGATGAATAATTGTTATCCTCATGAGGATTCATCGCAGTGCTTTGCAAAGTAAAACCTTATTCTTCAGACTGTATTTTAACAGCTTCAGTCATACGATATTGGGAAGATAGATTTTGTTCATTCCACATTGTTTTGATATAACTCACAACAGCAATTTTCTCTTCATCTGAAAAGGACTCAGCAAAGGCAGGCATAGGATAGAAAGAACTAGGTGACCCCATACCACCCTCATTTATTATTTGTAAAATGAGATCATCGTTATGATGCCATGTGTGTCCATCATTATTATGGGGGGGAGCGCCATATCGTCCTGTTTCATCTGGCTTCATTGGATCATCAGGGAATTGACCCTCACCATTTATCCCATGACAACTTGCACAAGTTGTTTCATACATGGTCTTGCCTAACTCATATACGTCTGAACTTGAAGGTGCAGGCAAGATTACACCATTTGAGTCTATTGGCTCAAATATTCCAGACGAATTTGAGCAGGCACTTATGAGTAAAATCATTGAAAGTATTATCAATAGTTTTGGAATTTTATTCATTGACGGATTCTCCATTTTAAAAATTCACCATATATAGAAAGTGTGGCGTATTTTGTAAACAGACCGTAGCATTTATAGATGACCTTATTGTTGGAACCGTCATTATTTTGCTGGTGGACGACTTACTTTCTAATTTAGGTTGTATAAGTGCAATTACAGTTGAATCGTAGGGGTTTTGTAGAATACATCGAAACTGGTCTATAAACAAACAATTCAATCCAAGATGTTGTAGTTGTTGACTTACTTCTGTGAGATCATTAACTATCATCTCGATTCCTGTTATTCTGATGGTATCAATTCGACTAGGTGATAGCTCAATTATGTTGCGAGATGTATCATAGATATACCAAGTATTCTGTAACTGTGGATGAAATATTGATCTACGCTTACCTATATTAATTTGAGCTGATAGATCATCCATTGTGGCATTAAATAAATCAATTGGTATATCGATTCGAAAGCAATAAGGTAGAAAAAGGTTATCAACTTTTTCAAAATCCAAAACTGTAGTACCAACTTCGGTACGTAAGTAGGAAGAGGTTCTAGATAGTAGTGGAAAACCTAAAATTTGACTATAGAAATGGTATTGATTATCCAGATTGTTAGCCTTTAGCTGAAGTCCATACATCATGACCTAACCTTTAAATCAAATCTACATTGAGATAATCGCTCAAAGAAGTGCGAATCGAGAGCATATTTAATTCCGTGATAGTGGATTGTTATCTAGCCAGTAAACCACTGTTGTAAAAGTTGGGCTATAATCAACTGCACAATAATTGGTCGACTGAATCCTAACCCAAACATTATCCAAGTTACTGATATTCTTTATCCAATAGTTGCATTAAGAATCTCTTCAATTAACTTTTCTGTAGAAGGTGTACCTTGATACATCTCTGAGATTGAACCATCAGGTTGAATGACAAAATGCACCATATTCGGTGTTGTGATAACGCTACGACCGTATTGAACAACAAATTGTCGCAGGAATTCTTCACTAGCAACTGCAAATGTCCAATCAAATCCCTGTTGTGTCGCATACGCTTCAAGTTGTTCAGTAGTGGCACCGATGTCCACAGATATTGAGATGAATTTGTAATCTTCTGTTCCAAGTTCTGGTATCGCAAGACGCAAACTGCGTTGCATTTGAAGACATAATCCTCAATATGGAGACATAATTTTGACAACCACATGTTTGTTGTCGAAATCTGCTAAAGTGAATGGATTACCAGTGTTTCCATCAACTAATTCCAAAGATTGCCATGGAGGGCGCTCGCCATTTTGTACAACAGTTTGTTCAGAGTTAGATCGTGACGGAGCTAATAGTAAGCCAACAATCCCTACAATAATCACAAACAATCCACTAAGCAGTATTAATTGTTTACGTTTTCCATCAGCTCTACGTTGGGCTTTCCGTTTTTTTGTTCGGCTCATAATGGCCACTCCCTAACTTAGCTATCTGCCAGAACAGCAAGCTCTTGATCGATGATTGTAGCAAATGCTTCAAAAGGCTGTGCGCCACTCACAAACTGACCATTTATCAAGAAGGCAGGTGTTCCACGTGCACCAATTTGTTGAGCAGCAGCCGAATCCCGACGAACTTCATTGATAAATTCAGGGTCTTCTAAACAAGTTGAAAAAGCGGCTATATCCAGTTCGAGTTGTTCTGCATATCCAATCAAATCATCATTAGAAAATGCGCCTTGATTTTCAAATAGGATGTCGTGATATTCCCAGAATGCACCTTGTTCATTGGCACATTCAGATGCAACTGCTGAATCAATGGAAGATGGCCCGAGAATGGCAAAGTCACGATAGACAAACCGAATATCATCTTCGTAGGCTTCTAGTAAAGGTTGCAGAGTTTCACTATGGAATCGCTTGCAGTATTGGCAGTTAAAATCGCTGAATTCAACAATGACAACGGGTGCATCTTCATTACCAATAAAAGGGTCGTCATCTACAAATTGCTTGGCAGTCGGTCCAGCGGGTTCAGTTGGGATACTTTCAAGTAGTTCAGTTAATTTAACTTCTTGTTGAAGTAAAGCAGTATCCACAGCGCGTTGAATCAGTTGAGCATTAGTATCCACATAAGCTGAATAGCCAATTACGCCGATGACAATACCAACCATAAAGAATACAGCACTCGAAATAAATATATGATATGTACTTCGGTTTAAAACAATAGCAGGCTCATTTTTCTGTGATATAGGTTCTTCCTGTGGGTTATTCTCATTCGATTCCATAGATTTTTCTCCTAATTCTCTAGTACATCAATTAATGTATTATCCAACTCATCAAAGGTGACTATGCCAAATCGTCGGTAAGCCTCTTCACCATCTGCTGTATAAACCACGATACTTGGATGTCCCGGCAAGCCTAAGTTCTGAAAGATGGCTTCACCGTCTGCACTGTCAGACGCATTAAGTGAAACAAAGGTAACTTGATTTTGATAATCTTCCTGAAGCCCATTCACGATGGGTTGTATTTGTTGTCAAGGTGCTCAGTTATCCGTGTAGAAGAATATGAATGTGGGTTGAGTTGTTGATAGTGGCAGTAATACTTGCGTTGTTTGAACTGCACTTGAACACCCAACAAGTATCAGACCTAGTAACGCGATCAAACTTTTGAATAGCCGTGACATTAGGACTCCTCATCGGTTAAATTATCGTCTTGCCAAAATGGATTATCGTCTTCAAATTGTGTCGTTAATTCTGATTGGTGACGGCGTTGATCATCAGTCCACCATTGCTTGATATAGTCAATAATGCCAAAGATTTCATTATCGGTTAATTGGTCATCAAATGCTGACATCGGATAGAGGTTGGATGGAGCTTGTACACCGTACTTAATCACTTCAAATAATATTTGGTTCGGATGCTGCCATGTATGCCCCTGCGAATCATGTCGTGGAACAGTATGATAACCGAGCTTTTCGGCATTCTCGATTGTGACTTGTGGCTGCCCATCACCTGCCCAACCATGACAGTGAGCACATGATTTATTGTAATTCTGCTGCGCTAGATAAAGTTGCTCATTGTCTGGATCGACAGTTGGTACAGCTTCAGGTTTGATGGTATCAGACAACGATAGGTCTGAACGATTAGATGGTTGACACGCTGTAAATATAAGACTAGATGCAAGCAATAAAAACAAAAAACGCATTGATAGAACTTTCTAGTTGTGATTTGTGAATAATATAGCGATAAATTTCATATCAATATATACGCCATATAGCGTGTTTTTACAGAATATACTTAGAAATACTTGATATACTATACCCCCCTATGGTATATATGACATAGGTATACCTAAGGAGATTGGTTATGGCTGAACAGTCAAAAGCAGAACGGCGCAAGAAAACGATACAACGTATTAACCGCATACAGGGGCAACTCAATGGTTTAAAGCAAGCTATTGAGGATGATAAAGACTGTGAATTTCTGGTGATACAAGCACATGCTATCGAAAAAGCAGTGTCAAGCTTGATGTTACATATGGTCGGAGGCTACTTTAATCATCAAGCTCCACAGGAACTAGCAGAGAATCCCGAAGAAACACTGAAGTCTATTGAACGACTATTTGAGTTATCACATCGATAAAAGGAAACGAAAATGAACAGAACCATTCAGAAACTACTGATGCTATTCACGCTGGCATTCTTAACGGGGCTTATTGCATTGGCACAAGATTCAACAGCAACACCCTCAGGCTATGATTCTCTGTTGGATACAGAAATTCGTGGCATCAGTGAAGACGATATAGAAGGTTATCGTACTGGAGCAGGCTTAGGGTTCGCACTACCTGCTGAACTCAATGGTTATCCAGGGCCCCGCCATATCCTTGACTTAAGCGAAGAAATTGACCTTGATGAACAACAACTAGACGAAATTCAAAGCTTGTATGATGAGATGTTACCGCAAGC
>CAYGTY010000093.1:0-1577 GCA_964352825.1 uncultured Anaerolineaceae bacterium | reverse complement strand
CTACCAATCGCAATCCCGATGTCAGCGCGAGTTAATGCGGGTGCATCGTTGACACCATCACCGACCATCGCAACTTTCTTGCCATTCTTTTGTAGTTCAGCGATTTTCTGGTCTTTATGATCAGGCAATACTTCTGCAAACACCGAATCGATCCCAATTTCGCGTGCGACTGCATCAGCAACCTCTTGGCTGTCACCTGTGAGCATCGCGACCTCAATCCCCATCTCATGAAGGCGTTGAATTGCTAATTTGCTTTCAGGTCGAACAACATCTGCGAGTGCAAATCCCGTGATTACTGTGTTATCAATGATAAGATAAACCACTGTTTGAGCATTGTCGTTTGCTTGGTTACGGAAAGTTGCCATTTGTCCAGACAAGTCAATTTTCAGATATTCTAGCATTCGTGGACCACCGACATGTACAGTTTGTCCATCGTATTGTGCTTTGATGCCACGCCCTTTGATTGCCTCAAAATTACTGATTGTGGCAGGTTCAACATTTGCTTCTTTGGCTTTATCGCGGATGCCCCGTGCAATCGGATGCTCCGAGTCGCCTTCAACTGAGAGTGCCAGTGAAAGCACTTTGTTTTCTGCCCATGCTTCATCAATTGTCATATCGACAACACCAAATTCACCTTTGGTCAGCGTACCTGTTTTATCGAATACAATCATGTCAATCAGACGCGCCTCTTCCAATGCCAGACGATCCCGTACCAAAATCCCGTTCTTCGCACCCATCGCGGTACTAATTGCAACGACAAGTGGTATCGCCAAACCAAGCGCATGAGGACAGGCAATGACAAGCACCGTTGCTACCCGTTCAATGACCTCAATTTCAAATCCAAGTGCCGCTGTCCATGCAATCGCTGTAAGAACTGCCGTTGCAAGTGCAACATAGAACAACCAACCTGCAGCTTTATCGGCTAGAATCTGCGTGTTGGATTTACTACTTTGTGCATCTTTTACCAAGCGCATGATGCCAGCTAGTGCCGTATCATCTCCTGTTGCCGTAACTTTGACTCGTAGACTACCATCACCGTTGATCGTTCCACCGATAACCTTATCGCCAACGTCTTTTGATACAGGTTTCGATTCGCCAGTAATCATCGCTTCATTGAGTTCGGAGTGTCCATCTACAATTTCACCATCGGCTGGGACACTTGCACCGGGGCGGATTAAGAGGACATCATCGTGTTTCAGGTCAGATGCTTTGACAGTTTCTGTTTCGCCATTTTCTTTAACACGCTCTGCTGTATCGGGCATGAGTTTTGCTAATTCATTTAACGCACCCGATGCCTGACGGACACTACGCATTTCCATCCAATGACCGAGTAGCATAATGTCAATCAGGGTTGCCATCTCCCAAAAGAAGCTTTTCCCAGTTCCAGTCAATAGCGCAAACATGCTGTAGAGAAATGCCACACCAACTGCCAATGCAATCAATGTCATCATCCCCGGTGTCCGTTGTTTGATTTCTGGTACAGCCATCTGGAAAAATGGAATACCACCGTATAAGAAGATGATGATGGCAAAGAATGGACCGATTAAATTACTTCCTGTGAATTCTGGCGAAGCAAA
>CAYGTY010000092.1:0-23157 GCA_964352825.1 uncultured Anaerolineaceae bacterium | reverse complement strand
AACAACAAGCCTACCCAAGTGTTGCGATTACGGCAGGATTAATGACAGTTGTTGTGATTATTGTCCTCATTGCATCACGTACAGTGTTGGGGCAATGGAAAGCGATGCCACCACAAGGTCTGCAACAAGCAATACAAGCGTCATAAATCACCAACCTTGATAGTTCTTAATAAGGGTGTGCAATTGCTCACCTTTTTTATTTTCTGGTGTATAAAAACCAAATCATAATCAATGAAGGATTTGTAATGACATTCCTCTTTCATCAGTTATCTATTCGTCATGTCATATAAAATCATGGACAACATAGGGATGCGCGTCTTTGCTATGACTAGCGCGCGTGTTATAATGTTCAGAATACTCTAATCGTTTAAGATTAATAATTTTACTGATGTTAAAAGTTGTATTCAGAAAGGTAATCCCTTGTCCTCCCTTGTTTTAACTGTCAAAGAAACATTACGGTATCGTGGTGCAATCGGACAGTGGAGTTGGGTATTGCATCGCCTCACAGGTATTGGGGTGGTCTTATTCCTCGCACTGCATGTCATTGACACATCGTGGGCTGTTTTTTATCCCGATCTCTACGTTAAAGCGATTGCAGCATATCAATCCCCTATTTTCACTTTAGGTGAATTTGGGTTGGTATTTGCAGTGGTTTATCACGCATTTAATGGTTTACGAATTGCGATATTCGATAACAAACCTGAGTTATGGAAGTATCAAGGTCAAGCCGCTATTGGTGTGCTTGTTCTAACCTTACTTGTTCTTGCGCCTGTCTTCCTCGGTATGACAAGCCATGTTATTCATTTCTATGTTGATGAACAAGGGATTGCAGGTGATGCTTTCCTTAATGTCATTGTCTTCTCGATTGTCGAACAATTCCCATTCATTGCTGGGTTTGTAGGTGTGCTGGTCGCCTCAATTGTGTTAGCTGGTATCTATGGCATGATTACAGGCGGTGGCTCTGGTGAACAACCCAAGTACCCCCAAGCCAGTCCTGTTGAACGCTTCTGGTGGGCATTCATGCGCTTGAGTGGTCTATTGATTCTGCCATTGGTCTTTGGTCACTTGGCGATGATGCACGTTGTGCAAGGTGTCTTCGATATTACCGCTGCTCAACAAGTTGTCGGAACACTGGAAACAAACGGTTCGATTGGTGTTGTCCCATCGGCTGTCGAATTTGTCTACCATCGTTGGTCATATGCCGCAGGTGGTATTTTCATCTGGCGGATTTATGACCTCTTCCTCTTGTTGCTGGTCACATTACATGGCTTCAACGGTTTACGTTATGTCCTCACAGACTATACCGCGAACAATGAATTCTTACGCCGTACATCGGTTGCACTCTGTACCGTCATCGGCGCGATTTTGCTGATTGTCGGTTCTGCATCCCTGCTTCTTCCAATGGAACGCGATATCATTAATGAAGCAATGGACGCGACAGCAGAGATATATGAATTGCGTGGTGAAGAAATTCCACCAGAATTACAAGCATTCTTAGGTGAAAGTGAAGACGACGCAGATGCTGATGAAGGTGACGCTGTTGAAGAAGACAGCGCAGAATCCGAAGATGGCGATGGTTCAGAGGGACTTGAGGATGGTACCGAAGAACCCGAAGAATCGGGCGATTAATTTCATTAACCGACTGTAGGGGAGAATTTGCAAATCCTCCTCTACGCAGACATATTCGTTAACATCCAATAGATATATTAGACATGCAATTGCCGATGTGGTTCTAAATCACACAACAGGGAGCGCAAATCAGGCAAACTATGCAGGAGCAAATTAAATGAAAATTCATAAACATGAGGTAGTTATTGTAGGGGCAGGCGGTGCTGGTTTGATGGCAGCACTTTATGCAAGCAAAGGTGGCGCAGATGTCGCTGTTGTGAGCAAGCTATACCCCACCCGTAGCCATACAGGCGCGGCACAAGGGGGCATTGGGGCAGCACTCGGCAACCTCGATGAAGACAAACCGATTTATCATACTTACGATACCATCAAAGGTGGCGATTATCTGACAGACCAACATGCAGCACGTGTCCTCGCACAAAACGCAATTGAAGCAGTCGTTGAACTTGAGCATATGGGACTACCCTTCGACCGTACAGATGAACAACGCATCAGTCAACGTCGTTTTGGTGGGCATACTCGTAACTTTGGTGAAGAGCTTGTACGTCGTGCTTGCCATGCTGCTGACCGTACGGGTCATATGATTTTGCAGACACTCTATCAACAATGTATCAAAAATGATGTCAACTTCTTTGATGAATTCCAAGTGGTTGATTTGATTGTTGTGGATGGCACGGTTGCTGGGGTTGTCGCGATTGAAATGGGTACAGGTGAGTTCCATGTCTTCCACGGTAAAGCGGTTTTATTCGCTTCTGGTGGTTGGGGACGTTGTTGGTCAGTGACTAGTAATGCACACTCTATGACAGGTGATGGTGCAGCCATTGCACTACGTCGTGGGATTCCACTACAAGATATGGAGTTCTTCCAATTCCATCCAACAGGCATCTTCAAAATGGGTATTTTGATTACAGAGGGTGTTCGTGGTGAAGGCGGTGTTCTGATTAACAGTCAGGGTGAACGCTTTATGGAGAAATATGCGCCTAGCGTGAAAGACCTTGCTAGCCGTGATGTGGTCAGCCGTGCAATTTATCTTGAAACACGGGCTGGACGTAGTGTTAAAAATCGGGGTTATGTTCATCTTGATATTCGTCCACAGACAGTCAACCGCTTCTTTGCAGAAGAAGGTCGCGATAAAGCAGACTTTATTACCGATGAAGATGTTGAACGTAAACTTCCCGACATTCTCGATTTCTGCCGTACCTATCTCGGCGTAGACCCAGTAAAAGAACCGATGCCCGTCCAACCAACAGCCCATTATGCGATGGGTGGTATCCCAACCAATGTCGATGCGGAAGTTGTCATTGATGCACAGGGAACTGTGATGCCGGGATTATATGCTGCTGGCGAAACCGCTTGTGTCAGTGTACACGGTGCAAATCGACTCGGTACAAATTCACTCGTGGACTTGATTGTATTTGGTCGTCGTGGTGGGATGCAAATGGCAGAATTTGTTAAACAAGCCGACTGGAAACCCCTCCCTGCTGACCCAACCGAAGACGTTCGTAAAGAATTTGACCGTATCCGTAGTGGTACAGGCAATACCCGTGCAGGTGAATTACGCGCAGCCATGCAATCATCTATGATGGATAATGTGGGTGTCTTCCGCGAAGCAGAAGGTATGCAAAAAGGCATCGACGATATTGCTGAATTACGTCAACGCTTCTATACGGACATCGCCATTGATGATAAGGGGAAGGTCTTTAATACAGATTTACTCGAAGCATGGGAACTCGGTTGTTTGCTTGACCTTGCCGACGTGACAGCCCGTAGCGCAATCGAACGGCAAGAAAGTCGTGGCGCACATAGCCGTGAAGACTTCAAAGAACGTGATGATGAAAAGTGGATGGTTCATACCCTCGCTTATCATGATGGCAATTTGATTGCACCAACCTATACCATGAACTTTGATAAACCTGTTGATTTATCCTTATGGGAAGCGGAAAAAGAAGAAGGCATCCCAGAAGATAAACAAAAATTCCGTCCGAAAACCCGTGTCTACTAAAATACAAATACTTGTGTAGGGGTGGCTCTAAGCTCCACCTCTACGTAGACAAAAATGAAAGCACTCGACACAAATAGTTATTGGGGATAGATGAAATTATGCAAGTCACATTTAAAATTAAACGGCAAAATGCTGAAGTACCTGGCAAAGACAAACCCTATTGGCAAGAGTTTGTGCTAGAAGATGTTGACCCAACCGACCGCGTTTTAGAAATGATTCACCGCATTAAATGGGAACAAGATGGCACACTTTCGCTCCGTCGCTCATGTGCTCATGGTGTGTGTGGCTCTGATGCAATGCGGATTAACGGTGTCAATGCACTAGCATGTAAAGTTTTAGTCCAAGATGTTGGCGAGAAAATCCAAATTGAGCCGATTTTGGGTCTCCCTGTGGTCAAAGATTTAATCGTTGATATGGAACCCTTCTTCGACCATTACAAACAAGTGATGCCTTTCTTCGTCAATGATAACCCTGCTCCAGCAGATGGGCGTGAACGGCTACAAACACAAGCTGACCGTGAACTCTTTGATGATTCCACCAAGTGTATTTTATGCGCTTGCTGTACAACATCTTGCCCGAGCTTCTGGGCGAATGGTCACTATGTAGGACCAGCGGCAATCGTTCAAGCACATCGCTTTATCTTCGATACCCGTGATCAAGCTGGAAAAGAACGCCTCAACATCCTCAGCGAACCCAATGGTGTCTGGCGTTGCCGTACAATCTTTAACTGTACACCTGCCTGCCCACGCGAAATTGAAGTGACCAAAGCCATCGGCGAAGTCAAACTCGCGATTCGCAAAGGCTCAACTCAAGGCATCATCAAGCCTCACGAAATCGCATAAGATACTGCAAAACATCAATTATAAAAAGGCGTAGATAACACTATCTGCGCCCTCCCTAGGATATTTACATGACAACAACTTCAATCCATCGGATGAATGCTGATGAATTTTTGCGCCATAAGACACCACGACTCCAACGGAAGCTGTGGACAGGGTCTTATTATTTAATGAATCAGTTAAACAATGCCTTGCCGATGTTGCGTGTAGACCCCAATTTACAACTCAAACCCTTTAAGTTAGATCATATTCGTAAAGAGGTTGAATCACTGGATATGCCGAAAGCCAGTCCATCGCGGTTATTATCCAATTTATTCTGGAAGCACCTGAATTGGCAAGCATTCGAGTCTGAGTTAGGGCAGGTTAATATCAGCGACTTTGGATGTGGAGGGGGACAATATGGTGAGCTATTTCATGAGTTTGCTCAAGGTCGCCTCAATCAATATCATGGCTATGATTATTTCGAAAATGACAGTTGGAAGACTCTAGAGCAGACGAACCCTTATATGCGCTTTTATACTTTTGATGCGTCTAAACAAACTGTGATTGATAGTATTGACCATGCAACCACTTTATTGACATCACAATCTGCAATTGAACACTTCGATGAAGATTTGACCTTTTTTGAGCATATCCGCGATTTTGTTCAAGCGCGTCAAAAGCCGACTTTACAGATACACCTCTTTCCATCGGCTGTTTGCCTTGACCTATATCGCTTACATGGTGTACGGCAATATACTCCAAGAACTGTCTCTAAGATTACACGCTTATTTAGCGAATTTTCGACTTGTGTTCTTTATGATATTGGCAATAAACCGAGCAATGACCATCACCGAGAGACAATCACAAAGCCTGTTTATGATGAATATTATGACTACCGCGAAACCAACACAGAAGACTATTATCAAGCCACGCTATCTGCCCTAGAAGCCGATATGCAACAGCCCTTTGTTCAAGCAGGGTTCTATGCCTTGATTATCCATTCCTACCCGCAGGCAACATATCCATATATCCAGCAGTGATAAATGAACATACATGTCCGCCCCGCCACATCAGACGAAGCCAATTGGATACAAACGCAATTCCATACGCACTTTTGGGCGAAACCTGAAGGCTATTTTAAAGATGTTTGTCGTCTACAAGAATTAGGCACAGTCGTTTTATTAATCGCTAGACAGAATGACCTATTTCTTGGTCATTGCAAAATCGTGTGGGCACCTGATTACCCTCATTTTCGTGACAACAACATCCCCGAAATTCAAGACTTAAACGTCCGCCCAGATTATCGTAAACAAGGCATTGCAACCCAATTACTCGATGAATGCGAGCGACGTATTGCTGAACGCTCCGATAGGGTTGGCATCGGCTTTGGACTCTATGCAGATTATGGCGCGGCACAACGGCTCTATATCAAACGCGGTTATGTCCCTGATGGACATGGTGTACATTATCATCATCAGCCAGTTATCCCAGGGGAAGCTGTTACTGTTGATGACGACTTGGTACTCTATCTGACAAAACAGCTAGCATCAAATTAACAATCTAATCTCATTCCCCATCCGTCGGATGCTCCCATTTTTTATGCGGAATCACCATCTGACGGCGTTTATCGCCGAGTAAAGCCAAGACAATTTTTGATGTCGCAATTTTTTCAGGCAACATATTTAAGAGCTGATCCAGTTCGGCATAATCGAGTGGTCGCAAGAGCATCAGCGCGACAATATAGAGGATTCCGCCGATGATGAGTGCAGGTATCGGTTGAGCGTCCCACAAGAGCAAGACCAATATCATTGCTGTTACCGCCACAATCGGTCGCCATAACAAGCTAAAGATATTGAATTTACCCAGTTTGCCACGTAGTAAGATAATGAAGGGAACAAATAAGACAATTTCCGATGCGATGGTTGCGAGTGCCGCCGCTTGGAAGTTAAATTGTGGGATAAAGATGATGTTGACCACGATATTAAAAGTCACTGCAACAAAAAAGGCGCGTGTAATCATGCGCTGGAGTCCGACGGCGATTAACACATATTGTGTTAAGCTATTCATCCAGCCAATCGGGATACTCCAAATCATCAATTGGAGAGCAATTACACCATTCGGGACATACTGCGCCCCACCCAAAATCAAAGTTAAAGGTTCAGCGAGAACAGTAAATATGACAGCAATCGGTAGAGTCAGTGCAAATAAGAGTTTAATCCCAAAGGTGAAAGTACGTGTTAAAGCTGGGACATCTTCTTTGGCTTGACGCGACATGACGGGGAATAGAGCTTGTGTGAAAAAAGCAGGGATAATATTAATCGCCAATAGCCATTTATAGGCGGTGCTATATTGTGCAACGATGACTGCCCCTTTGAGTGCTTGCAAAATCACAATATCAATTTGGAAGAAAATCGTCGCCAAGAAGTGATTGAGCATCAATGGGAAGCTCTCTGTCACCATCTCGCGGATGAGCTTGCGGTCAGGCAGTCTATCGGTAATCTGCCCGATGAACTTACGCCCCGTCCACACCAAAACAGCAAAGGTCAAAATATTATTGAGGATGCTCACTGCCGCCAAGCCAGTGATGCCATACCCCAACATCAGCACAATCACACCAAAGACCGCTTTATTCATGGTTGTAATCGTCGCAATCGCCGCAGGTTTTTCGGCTTGTTCATTGGCATAAAACAGTGAGGTCATACCTTTGGATAAGCTGGCTGGGAATAGACCCAAGTAGAGCAAACCAATCGCAATTAGACCATCGGTTGTAATCGCTTCTACGCCAGAGCCTTGCCACAAGAACAAGAATCCAGCCAATAGTGGCACACCTGCAAAACTCAGAATCACACGGAATAGCGAGGTATTATAAAAATAGTAGCCTGCTTTTTCGCGCTTTTGTGAGGCTTCACGAATCAAGAATAAGTCGAGTCCGAAGTTTGTAAAAATATCAAACCAGACAAAAACCACCACTGCAAAGTTATAAATCCCGATGTCTAGCGGAATCAGCAAGCGATACATGACGATGGCAAATACAAAGTCGATACCGCGATTAAACAAATTCAACAGAATCGGGGCGATACTATTCCGAGCAATTTTGGCAACCCCTGAGGATTCGTCAGTGTTGATACCAACATAAGCCTGCCAGAACCATGAGCCAAGCAAAAAGACGATAAAGGCGACACTAATCACAGAGCCAAATAAGCCGACTTGGAAGCTCGCTGGACTATAGACAAAACGTACAGTCCAATTACCCGCTGGTAATTCAATCGCTTGCAAATTCGCCATGACCAGTTCAACTTCAGCCGCAAATTCTTCATCCTCACCTGTGCCAAAGGGACGGACAAAAGCACGCCATCCATCCATATAGGTTTCGCTGACGACAACCCACGCATCATCATTCAAATCAACATCAAGAAATTTCTCGCGTCCTGTATCACGGCTAATCGTTGCTGGCTCATAATCAGGAATTTCGAGAACTTGGGATGGGGTTTGGAAATCACGATAGACAAATGTCCCATTTCCATCAGGTAGCCATGCCTCATCCCAATCATCCGCGTAGACAACAAAAGCGCGTGGCATCACCGAATCATTTTCCCAGATTAAGACCGCCTCATCGGCATAGACAGCATTCCACTCTTTGAAAGGAATCGTAACATCAGGGTGTGTCATGACATATTTGATATTGAGTAAGTCAAATAAATCAGAATCGAGGACTTGAGCATAGCCACCAAAATGATTCCAGTCATCAGGGGTAAAAATTGGAGAGATACGATTGAAGTCGAGTTGATATTGTGGATACAAGGCGCGCATGGTTTCGACATATTGCTTGGGAATAATACTGTCATAACCACGTACATCATCCAAGCCATAACTCATCCCCATATTGGCATTCAGGATATTATGTTGGTCAGGGTCTTGTAGTGTCGTGATGCGGAAGTCGCCCTCCTGCCCCTGCAAAAACTCAATCGCTGGTGGCGTAAAGTCCAGTAATAATGGATCACTCGCTGGGTTAAAGCCATAGGAAGCAATCAGTAAATCTGCACCTGTGATAACAACTGCAAGAATAGCCCATTTTGTCCCCTTATTGCGCGAGGCAAGCCAGAAAATTACCCCACTCAATAGAAGCATCACCCCGAAGATGAGGATATTGAAAAACTGATAATTATAAAACATGCGCCCATCAGCAAAGGCTTCGTTGGCTTTTGCCATACTCTCGATAATGCGATTAAAGAGCGGCTCAAAGTTATCAAAGCCAATATAGCTAATCCCTAAGCCAGCCAGTACACATATCCCAAATCCCCCAGTGATATATCCCAAGGTTTTCCCAAATTTAGACGTATTATCAGTTTGAGCCAGCAGATGCAAGCCAGTCCCTGATAAAGCAGAAATTGCTAAGGTCACAGCAAATATCCAGCGGAAGGGTGAATTCAGTTGGTTAATCCCAGGCAGCGCAAACATCAATCCATATGTTGGTAAGCCAAACATAAAGGACAAAGCGATTAACAAGAGAATTGAGAATATGATAACTTGCGGTCTACCCCCCTCTGTATCTCCCCCCAAATCATTAGGTGGAGACTTTATACTCCATAGGCTGCTAATAATCGCATAGAGCGACAATATCAGCGGTAGAATCCCAACATAGAGCGCGCCTTCGACATAATTTTTGATACCCCAATCAATGAAGTCGATGCGATTGCCCTGTAGATTGGTTAACTCTGTCATCGTCTTCCCACTAAAGACATCAATATAACTATGATGAGCAGGGTTGCCATAGAAGTTAGGCATTAAAAATTGGAGGAAATCACGGAAAGGATGAGCATAACTCAAGACAGTATCAAGACTAGAACGTTCCGCCCGCCAGTTGGTCTGTACAAATTCAAATAACGGGATAAATTGCAGTGAGCCTAAGCCAATACCCAGCCCGACCATCACCAAAAGCCAAACCGCAGTCATGCTAGCCCAACGTATCGGAATGGTATTTGTCTCACGTCGCTTATGGATAACATCCCAAATTAAGCGAAGCCCAGCATAGTAACCTGCAATTAAAAGTGTATAAATTGTGATTTCGACATGTCCAGCGAGAATGTTACAGCCAATCGCAATCGCCCCGATTATCACCCACGGAATCGCAGTCCCCTTGAAAATCCAAAATCCACGCCCGCGAATGATATTTTCTATCATTAGCAATATCAGGGGCAACCAGACTATCGCCCCAATAATCATGGGGAACACCACACTCGCAATCATAAATCCAGCTAATTGATAGACCACGCCTGAGAGTGTCGCGCCAGCCCGATTGATACCGAGTCCACGCATGAACCCAGCCATAAACACCCCAGCCAACCACAGATTAATGACAATGAACCAACCATAAGCCGAGGTTAAGGGTAGCGTATAGTAAATTGCACTAAGCGGATATAAAGCCGATTGTTGCCCTGCCGCCATAAAGGGAATCCCTGAAAATTGATGCGGATTCCATAATGGGATTTCGCCCTGTGATAATTGCTCACGGATAAACCACTTCCACTGATAATTTTGCAAGACCATATCCGATAGCAGGTGATTATGCGGAACTTCAGGTGCATTCACCACATCACGATAAGCTGAATGCGGCAGATATTGATATAAATTTTCAGTTGGCAGAAGGGTTCTGTCACCTAATGTCTGCTGGTGAAACATCAGCAAAGGCAAAAGCAGTAAAAAGGCTATCATTAGGCTGTCTGGCAATAATCGGCGGAAGATACGCATGTATCATGTCCTATGTGTTTTATATGTATGCAATGTAACCCAAACAATATACACAGGCATAAGCGTTTTTTCTAGGTAGGGGGATTTTGTTTAACTGTTCAAAGTTTTAAACAGGCTGTGCAAAACTTTTGTATACTAGAGTATAACGAACAAGATAACACAATAGACAAAAGGGGTGGCAATGAGCAATTTACCTGTGCGTGAGATGGTGTTATATAAACATGGGGTCGGCTTTTTTGTGCGACAAGGTGAGCTAGAAGGGACATCGGCAACCCTTACATTTCGTGCGGATGAAGTCAACGATATTCTAAAGAGCCTTGCTGTATTTGACCGCGCAGGAGGACAAGTCTATGGTGTTCACTATCAGACTCCTATAGATAAAGCGCATCGCCTCGCCAATACATCGATTCACCTCAGTGATATGAACAGTGCCTCCCAATTGATTCAGCAAATACGCGGACGCAATGCCACCTTATTAATCGAAAATACCAAAGGTGCAGAACTCCCCTACACAGGGCGCGTTATCGGCATCGAACAACAAGCATATGATAACGGTCAACGCTACTTCATTACCATGAAACTAACTGATGGCATGGTACGCTTATTCCCCTTTGATAGCTTACGGGGCATCAATATCCAAGATGAGCAATCAGAGCAAGACCTGAACTATTTTCTGGATACTAGCCTGAGTGAAGACAATCGCCGAAGTGTCACGGTTAGCCTCAGTGAAGGTCAACATGATTTAGCTGTTTATTATGTCGCACCCAGTCCAACATGGCGTGTGAGTTATCGCCTTATCGCAGAAAATGATGAAGACGGCACAACAGGTACAGCCTTATTACAAGGTTGGGGCTTATTTGATAATCGGCTGGAAGAAGACCTCGAAAATGTGCGCGTGACTTTAGTTGCAGGACAACCGATTTCATTCATCTATGATTTATATGAATCAACTATTCCAGAGCGCCCTTTGATAAAAGATGAGGCGCGTATTGTCCAAAGTCCCGTTGAATACGATAGTGAACCCCAATATCGGGGCAAGCAACGAAAGGTGGTTAAGCAAGGTTTGCTCGGTCGTATTTCCCCAGCAGGTCGTGATGAACCTGAAAGTGTAACGACTGGCTTAAGCATCGATGACCAGATGGCGAGTGTCCAAAATCAGACTGCAACAGGTCATTCAGGAACAACCTTTCAATATACAGTGGATGTACCCATTAATGTCAAACGCGGTGAATCGGCACTTGTTCCCATCATTAGCCAGAAAATCCCTTATCAGCGTGAATTACTCTATAATCAGCGCAAACTATCAAAGCATCCTGTGAGTGCCATTCGCTTTGAGAATCAAACAGGCTTAACCTTAGAACGTGGTCCTGTGACGGTAATTGAAGATAATGATTATGTAGGTGAGGCAATCATCCCTTTTGTCGGGAACAATCAAAATGTGTATATCCCCTATGCTGTTGAATTAGGTATGCATATCAAAGAAGAGCAGAAATATTTACGAGAAATTCATGCTTTAGGTATAGAAGGTGAGTTTTTAGCAGAACAAGAACATGTTAAACATGTAACAACCTATATACTTGAGAATACAACTGATAAAGACCAGATTGTCACTATCGAAGTTGAAACATCCCATCAATTTGAACTATTTGACACACCATCACCTGATATTGAACTCTTAAATGAATCACGCTGGAAAATCAATGTTCCTGCTCATGACCGTGTAGAGTTTGTACATAAAATTCGGCAAATATACTGGAAACAACTCACACTCAAAACCCTAAAATTACACCACCTATCTAATTATTTTGATAATCAATATTTGGATGCTGCGCTCCTAAAAGAACTTCGTCAAATTCTTAATCGTGTCGAAAAATTGAAAAAATTACAACGGAAAATCGATGTCTTGACTGTAGAAAAAGATGACATCTGGGTCAAGCAAGAAGAGTTCCGACGGAATATGAAGGCACTTGGCACAACTGGTAAAGAAGGTGCATTACGCTTACGAATGGTTGAGCAGTTTGAAGCATCGCACAATCGCATAGAAGAAATCGAAGTAGAAGTTACTGAGCTTAAGGCACAAATTGAGCAAGCTGAAAACGAAATAGACAGCATGATAGAAGCCTTAGGTGAACAATATCCTGTAGAAGACGAGACGAGCTAAGTTTGTTCATTACCTAGCAGATGTTATGTCGGGGCGGGTCATATCGTTCCATATCAAGTGAGCAGGCTTGCAGGATAGCCTATCGGGACGTATACTTTGCAATCGTAAATTCCTGTGATAATGGGATTTATGAAACCGATATTTAAAAACAGTAAGAGGGTACTATGGGTAAGCACGGGATAAATGTTGTATCAATTGGTGGCGGTTTAGGGGCTGTACAGGTCATGCGTGGTATGAAGAACCACACCAACAACCTAACAGGCATCATCGCCGTAACCGATACAGGGCGCAGTACAGGCATCGTCCGTGAATTTGCTCAGATTCCTGCCCCCGGTGATATTCGTAATGCACTCGCGACATTAGCAGTCGATGATGATTCGCTACTGACGCGCGTAATGCAACATCGAATCGTCGCCCCTACTGACCCTAAATTAGATGGGATGGCGTTTGGTAATCTCTTTATCGCCGCCTTAACCCAGATGTCAGGAAGCTTTGTACAGGCAATCCAGCAAATTAGTGATTTTCTTGATGTACAAGCCGATATTTACCCTGTAACAGAAGAAAATACACATATCTGCGCTGAACTGATGGATGGCACAATTGTTGAACAAGAATTTAATGTTCGTCAACTCGACAAAGCAGCGATTAAACGGATCTTCATCCAAAACCCAGAAGCTGTCGTCTATGAACCTTGCCTCGAAGCACTTCGTAAAGCCGATTTAATTACAATTGGACCGGGTAGCTTGTTTACAACGACTATCGCCTGTCTCGCATTTAAAGAAATCTCACAAGCCATTCGTGATTCTGACGCTATCAAAGTCTATGTCTGCAACACAACAACCCAACCGGGGCAAACTGACGATTATTCGCTGTCTGACCATGTTCAACAAGTCGTCTCCTATTTAGGGATTGGTGTGCTAGATTATGTGGTTCTCAATTCATCTACTCCATCAGAAGAATTGATGGAACTCTATGCCCGTGAAAAGGTAAATGTTCTACTGCCTACAGATGAAGAAGTTCACAAAATCAAAACTATGACCGTCAAACCTATCTTGGCTGACATTGCGGATACCCAATCTGCTAAACGCGAGTTATGGCAAAAACAAGATACCATCCGCCATAATCCAGACCTCATTGCCGAAACACTGTTAAAACTGGTTAAAAAACACCGTGCAACAGCACCAAAAGCTGATACACCAGCAACTAATTCTGACGAATAAGCAGAGTTACGATGAAACAACTAAGTCGTTGGTTGGAAGGTTTATATCGTGCAGGGTCACGTCGCCGTCTGGTTCTATTGCTATTAGGTTTATTGGCAGGCATCTTGGCTATTGGCTTGGGGTTTGCTTATCTGATTGTATTTTTAGCTGAAGCAACAGGCAACTTAGCTCAACTGCGTGGTAATGCTCTACTCCCTGTTTTTGGGATTGGGCTAATCACTGTGGGAGTTGGGCTATCCTTATTTAATGTTGTACGCCTTAGCGAACGCATGTTGAGTTATCTAAACCCCAACCGCGATGGACAAAGTGTTCTCAACCTCGTTTATGAACGCATGGCATCAGCAGATAAACCGCATGTGGTTGTCTTTAGTAACGGCATTGGTTTATTTATTTTGCTGAACGCCCTCAAAGACCAAGTCTCTAGCGTGGATGTTGTCCTGCCACAAGGCGAAGATACTCAAATTTACGGTGAACTACTCAAAGCCAATCAACTCAATTTACGAAATGTCTTTATTAGTAAAATCATAAATGGCACAGTCTGCGCAGAATTTAGTGATGATACCGTAGTTGAAGGTGTGTTATCCATTAAAGAGACCCGCAATAAACGCGGCATACGACGGCTTTATGTCAAACAAGGTGAACCAGTCAACACATCACAAATCGTCAATCCTGAATTGATTGATGCGATTCAACGTGCCGATGCGGTCATCTTTGGTCCAACATCGCTCTATTCAGGGATTATCACATCGATATTGCCCCAAGATGTAGCCACTGCCCTACGCAATACACGCGCTCTAAAAGTCTTTATCTGCCCTGTCATGACTGAGCCTGGGAAAACCAATAATTACTCTGTGTCCGACCATGTGACCCAAGTTGAACAGCACGGTAATTTTAATTTGGATTATATTATCCTCAATACCAAGCGTATCAGTTATGACCTTGCTGAGAAGTATTATGATTATGGTGCAGAGCAGGTGCTACTCAACCTCGATGAATTTGAGCATACCTATCTCAAAGTTGATTTTTCGGCACGGCTGGGCGAAATCCGTCAGTTAAATCATGCCGTCCTAATTGACGATGACCTGATTAACGCATCGGTTCAGAAGATCCTCGGTCAAGCGGATGAAAAGCTAGTTGTGCGCCATGATCCCGATAAGCTCAAAATTGTATTTGCAAAAGTCTTCGACCATATTGAATACCGCCGTAACTTGACACCGACACAATAAATATCAACTTAAAGCATTTTGGAGTTTACTGGTGTAAAAGTGGTAGTGTCTATCAACAATTGAGCATCCACCTATGACTGAAAAACTCAAGCGCAAGTACAATAGCAAAACACTATTCCACCTGAAAATCATGCTATTGGTCTGCATTATCTGGACAATAATCACGAGCTTCTTCCCAATGATATGGCTTGCACCACCGCTGTTTGCATTGACTCCGTTTGTCTATATTTTATTGTCCTTACTATGGATTCCAATTGTATGGCGGAGTCGTCGATTGATTGTCTGGGATAGAGTCGTCAAAGTTTTGATAGTCGCTTGTCTTTTGTCAAATCTACTCATGATGAGCTTTTTTACGCCAACGATTTTCAGTCCTTCATACTGCTGGGCAACAAATTCTGATAATCGGTTGCAATGCACAACTGAATCTTTTGTGGATAGTTGGGGAACTTGTAAAAATTATTTGCAACCTGAGAAACGTGAACATCTTTTGATTATGAAATATAACCCGTTATTCGGACCTCTCGTATGTCCTGTATTTTTATTTTAAAAAATCAAATAACCCGTGATATGATAAATTCATGCACACGAAACGCAAACACTCACTCCTTACTCTAGCCATTATTTGTATATCCATTATCGTTTTTACTGGGGTATTCATATTTAGCAGTTTCAAAAATCTCCCGACTCAAGCCTCATACTCTGCAACCCTAGAAACTGTTCTCGGCAAAGGTTGGATGACGGATGCTGACAGGTCATCCGATGGGCAGACCATCGCCATCAGTAGCTCAACAGGCATTTGGTTTTATTCCGCCGATAATCTCCATAACGAGCAATTCTATATTCCATCGGATAGCGCGCCTGTCAGTTCAGTAGCCTTATCGGATGACAGCCAATATGTCGTGGAAGGGCGTTGGGATAATCGTGTTTATGTCTGGGCATTAGCAGATTTATCTCAGCCTAAGAATGTCCTTAGGGGGCATCTCGGATTTGTGAACGATGTTGCGATTTCGCCAGCCAGTAGCATGGTGGCATCGGCGAGTAGTGATAAAACAGTTCGTCTATGGAACATCGAAACAGGTAAATTGATACAGACCCTAGAGGGGCATCAACATAGTGTGACTGCAATTGACTTCAGCCCAAATGGTCAATTGGTAGCAAGTGGTAGCCGTGACCACACCGTGAAGCTATGGAATACAGACACAGGCGAGCTTGTCCAGCAATTTGATGATGTTGATAAAGCAGTTGTCGATGTGAGGATAGCGGATGATGGAATAGCATTAATTGCATTATATGAAAACCAACAGCGATATATCTATGACATCGTAACAGGTCAAACTATTTCAGTTGTATCAGATGATAGCGAAACCTTAAATGCCTTGTTCAATGGCTTACAAAGAGATAATATAGGGTTTTATCCTCCAGTTAACACACTCGAAGTCTCGGCAGATGGGCAACAGATTGCAGTCGGGACAGGAAATATCTTCACACCTGATAATCGGGTTCTATTATGGGATATACAGACAAAGCACCTTATACAGAGCTTTCAAGACGAGTCTTTGGGGAATGTATTAACACTCACCTATCAAGTAGATGGCACACTACTAGCCATTGGTGATGCAAACGGAAACCTATTTTTATGGAATACTCTGAGCGATACGCTATTCAATACATGGCAAGCTCATAATGGCGAGTTACTGAGCATCACTTTTATTGATAACCAAACCCTCGCAACAGGTGGCAAAGATGGCATGATTCATGTTTGGGATAGTGCAACAGGAGATAAGCTCAATACATTTGAGAGTCCTAACGGTGCAGTCCATCAAATTATATTAGATAGCTCCTCCACTAACCTCACGCAAAGTTCATCACTTGACAACACCCTCGCCTCATACACTGTTAGTGAAGCAGAAGAAAGCCTAAACCTCTTATGTAGTCATGGCGATACAACTGGTGCAGTCAGTTTTAATTCTGATAATACCCTACGTGCTACTGCCACCTTTGATAATAAAATTCTAATGGTCGATGTGGCAACAGGTAATATACAGCAAACCTTTACTGGACATCAAAATATAGTCGAAAACCTAACATTTAGTCATGATGGCAAATGGTTAGCATCAGCCAGTTGGGATAAAATGGTGCGCGTTTGGAATATCGAAACAGGTGAAGCCACACAGACCTTAAGTGGTCATACACGTCCTGTGACCAGTGTGCGCTTTAATACAGGTAATTCTCAAATTATATCAGGTAGTCATGATGGTACAGTTCGCATCTGGAATTTAGACTAAAAACGATTATTCCCTACCCCCAAAGCCCCCAAAGCGTTATAGTTATACTATTAAAAACTATTTTTCAATGAAAGCAGAAAATAACATGAGTAAAAAAGCATTAATTGTTTATGGTGGTTGGGAAGGTCACGACCCGAAGGAAACCTCACATTTATTTGCAGGACTCTTAGAAGAAGCAGGTTTGGAAGTGGTATTATCAGAATCTTTGGATAGCTTCCTCGATGGCGACTTGATGGGGTCAGTGGATTTGATTACCCCAATGTACACCATGAGTACCATCACCAAAGAACAAGAACAGGGCTTACTGGTCGCTGTCCGTGAAAATGGTGTCAGCCTTGGGGGTTGGCATGGTGGGATGGGTGATGCCTTCCGTCAAAATACTGAATATCAATTTATGGTAGGTGGACAGTGGGTCGCTCATCCGGGGAACATCATTGACTACCGCGTGAATATTACAAATAGCGAACACCCCATCACAGCAGGTATCGAAGACTTCGATATGCACTCTGAACAATATTATATGCACGTTGACCCGTCCAATAATGTTTTGGCTGATACGACATTTAATGGTGACCATGCGTCTTGGATTGACGGGACAGTCATGCCAGTGGTTTGGACACGTAGCTATGGTAAAGGTAAAGTTTTCTATAGTTCATTAGGTCATGTCGTTGGTGACTTTGATGTGCCAGAAGCCCGAGAAATTGTGCGCCGTGGCTTATTGTGGGCAGTCGATAGCCTGTAATTTTATGTTTCTCTGCCTCACCTTCGGTACAATATAATCAGTAAATTTATCGAAGGTGATGTAAATAAACATTTATTTTAAGTCAATTTCTCGTTTGTTGGCGGACTATAGTCCTATAAAAAACTAGCAAAAAGTCGCTTTCTCAAGCTTATAGCAACAAATTTAGGATTATAATCAATTATTAGAGGGTAACATTCAAATCTTAATGAAAAATGGATAGATTTGGGTTAGTTCACAATTATTTTTGCAGTATAATATGAAGCATATCCCTATTTACAATCGAAATAACTTGGATAAGTCATTATGGGCAGTTTGCCAAGAATTCTAACCGTAGACCCGACAGGCACAATTCCACAAATTGTTCGTGGTGCAGTTGATTTGATGGATCGCTTGGTCATTCAAGTCGATACCCCCGGTGGTGATGAAGCCATCGAAGAAGTCAAACGAGGGGGGTATGACCTTGTGATTAGCGCATGGGAACCAACCCGTGACCAATCGATGAAAGGTTGGGAACTTGCCGCGAAGGTAAAGATGGAGTCTGAAGGTACGGGTATTATTATCGTTGCGGACGAAAATGACCCCGAGATGGATCAAGAATTCCGTGATAATTCGCCTTTTGTTTACCTTCAACGCCCAATGAATCCGCCACAATTTATCCGCGTACTTGAAGCGGGTTTAGATGGTAACGACCTCAAAGAAGCTCTCCTTGCCTCGGTATCAGGTGGTGGCGGTGGAGGTGGTGGGTTGTCAATGATGAATATGGGTCCCGTCCCGCCTATCAATCTAGATTTATGTCAACGAACACTCGATAGTCTTTTAACAGACCTCGGTTCAATGGCAATTATCTTATCATCACGCGATGGTGAAGTTTTGCTTGAAGTCGGCGCAGTCGGTTATCTTGACCGTGTTGCCCTTACCCAAGCGATTTTACCTTCTATGCAAAGTAATATCAGCATGAAAGAAATTGTCGGCGGTCATGCTTCGGCTTTACAATTTTATGACGGCGCAGACTACGATGTGTTTGTACTATCAGTCGGCTTGCATCATGTGATGGCAATTGCATTTGATGGTGAAGGTGGCTCGCGGCAGTTTGGTGGTGTGAATCGTTATGGTCGGCGAGCGGCAGAAGACTTAATTGCAAGCCTCGGCGCGTCAGCATGGATGATTGAAAAACCACAACAAGAAGAAGTCCGTCGCAAATCGGAACTCCGGCAAGTCGCCCCTGTTCGCAAACAAGAAGAAGAGGAAGACCTCATCCTTGATACAGCTAGCTTCGGTGAATCTGAAGAACCTGAGATGATTCTGCCCGAAATGGATAGTATCGATGATGATGATTTCGACCTTGATGATTTATTTGGCGGTAGCGGTGGCGCAGAGGGTGGCGATATGGACATGAGCTTGTTCGATGACCTTGAAGCCCTTGAAGATATCGCTAATGCAGAAGCCAGTGGACGTAAAGGCACAATGACAATGGATCAAGCAAGAGAACTTGGCTTGATTGAATAAGCCCACTTTTTAATTCAGATTATGACAAGAGATACGTTATCATGCGTGTCTCTTTTTCGTTACAGCACAGCAACTCCTGCTTGTCGAATCATATTTTCGTTGTATAGTAGACACTATGAGCAATCAACAGATATACGAAATCCACCTCTATATACCCAAACGCCCTAAACTTACACCTGCTATGTTGGAGTGGTTATTCGAGCATGGTCAAAGTGATGACCAGCCTGAAAAGTTTTGGCCCGTCTATCGCATCAAGCCCAAAGTGTTGGCACGTTACATGATGCGCCTTGACCCAGAGTTGCGTCCTATACAAGGACCTGGTGGAGATGTCGAATTACATTATCCCAATGCCCATATGGGGATTGTGCTATACATCCATGACCGTGGGATTATCTTGTTTTTCCCTTATATGGCATATAGCGTTTATTCACGGGTTGTTATCGGCATACTTTATACGTATATTCGCTATCTATATGATGTAGCAAAGTTCTGGAGCTTCGACCCACAATTGGATGTCATTTCTTATGCAGACGATTATCAATCAATTGAAGAAACAGCGATGTTGATGGAGCGTGTTATCCCCAAACAACTCCAAAGCTAAACGACTTCGCACTCGCTAATCTAAGGGAATCCATCTACAATATCGACTATGCCAACACCATTCACACACCTTGCCATTGCACAAAAATTATTACAAGACCCCTTATTACGAGACGGCTATCGCGACCTTATCATACAACATCTATCCGCTTTTCAATTGGGTAGTATTGTCGCAGATGCACGGGTTTCTAGTGGCATCGGACGTGAATTCACTCATTTTTATACCTACGACAACTATATGGTAGACCATCCGTGGTGCGTCATGTTGAGCGACCATCCCGCATTACAACATCCGCATAATGAGGAACATTTGGTTTTTCTCGCTGGCTATGTGGCACACCTTGCAACCGACGAAGCATGGGCATTAAAGATGATGCGTCCCCAATTCGCTACACGGGATTGGCAAGGGGTCAGCCGTATGGATAAATTTACAGCTTTACACCTCTTGTTGACTCATATGGATGAGCGCGACGAAGGAAAATTGGAACACTGGCAAGCAGATTCTTTAGCTCGCTGTATTCCCGACGGGTGGTTGCCCTTTATGTCTGATGACGTAATTCTCGGTTGGCGCGATTTGATTGTGCAACAGATTGTACCAACGGGCAGAAGCCAAACACTTGATATTTTTAGTAAACGTCTATTTGTCGAACCCCGATTTTTACGTCAAATCCTCGATGATCCCACACGTATGACCAAACGCTTATGGCAATATGTTCCACAGTCGTATCTCGTCGATGTCGAAACCCTGATGTATGCCTATACACGGAATCAACTCCAACACTATCTAATACAATATAGTTAATATAACAACATTGATACGGCATTGCCAATCCAACTTATGTTATGATCTCCACAATATAACAACAACGGTACTAGGGATATGCTGTGATTAAAAAAACAGTTGTGACTTACAACTATATTGAAGAGCATGATATTCATGAATTTATTTTCGATGAGTCGTCGCGCAAAGGGATGGATGAATATATTGGCTTTATTTATGAAATTTATGAAGAACAACTCAAAGGCAAGCCCTCCATGCGGATTATCCTTGATATAGAAAAATCAGGGATGCTACCTGTGCGATATGCAGCAGCAATTATGGAACAAACATTTAAAGAACTTAATCCATTTCCAAAACCTTATGTCGCCTATTTAACCAGTGATAGAAGCGATCAATCTCTAATTAATACAATGGATTACACTGCATCGCGCAAGGTACAGCGTATCAATTTTCTCGGTGAACAGCGTGATAATGCCATCGCATGGCTACTAGAGCGTGAGCTATAGGTTATTGACTATCTAAATCATCACGTTGTTGAAGCAGAGACTGTAATTGCTCAAAGCTGATACCGTATTGTTGGGCGATTTCACGCGCATAACTACGTCCACGCGGGGGTGCTGGAATAACTTTATAAGTTCGTTTGACAGTGTCATTGCTATCATCCACAATCGAAACGACACTCTGAACTTGACTATCTCCCACAACCTCAGCATTAATATCATCACAACTTTCAGCGAGTTCGTGTAAGTGAGTAACAAATATGGCGCGCGTGCCGAGTGTCCGTAGACTGCTGACAATATCACGGGCTAGATAATAACTTTCGGTTGCACTGGTACTCGCCAGTGACTCATTCAGCAACACGAGGCTATATTGGGTCGCATGGCTGAAGATGTCACGCAGGCGTTTGGCTTCTTCACCCAGTCGTCCGCTTTCCATCGTCGGGTTCTCTTCTACGGGGAAGTGTAGATAAATTGCATCAATCGGGCTGATTACAACACTATCAGCAGGCACATATAAACCTGATTGCGCCAAGACATGCAATAAACCGATGGATTGTGTGTAGGTCGTTTTCCCACCGCGATTCGGTCCTGTCAAAATTTGGATGCGCCCTGAATCATCAAACACAACATCGTTACCCACGATATAATCACGGATATTCTCGTCGCGATGTTCTTTCGATAAGCGCAAGGCAAGGTCAAGATTATAAAGCCCTGTTGCCGAGAGTTGGCGTTTATCAGCGGGGATGATGGTCGGGCAGGTCATCGGTAATCCACTCGCTTGTAACTTTTTGATGAGGTCAACTGCCCCAACATAAAACGCGATTTCAGGCTCGATATAACGCAAGAAGCCACTATTCATACGTGTATACTTTTGTAAGGCGCGTCCAATCGGGCGAATCACATCATCTAAGATTCGGGCGAGGTCATTAAATAAGGCATTAGCGGCGAGTCGGTCGAGGGTTTCGCGACGGTCAGCAAAGACACTATCTTCACGGAATTGCTGTGCCTGCGGTGACTCACGTAATGGAGTGATACCTCGGTCTTCACTATCATCAATTCCCCATAATTTGCGAAAGAAGCGCGGTCCTTTAAAGCGTTTTTTATTCAAAGATAACAAAGTTGCACCAACAGGTTTGAGGTCAGGCGATAGATTCACGCCGATGGTGATGCTGACAATCTCACGCACATTGGCACGCAACTGAGGAAGTTCCTCAGCCATCTGCTGAAATAAACTATCCGTCACAATCATATGGACATACTGATATAATTTTTGCCAGCCTTCTGCTTGAAATTGTGATTCAAATTGTTGAAGCAAATGATATAAGGCTTGCACACAATCGACATAATTTTCTAGCTCAGTTAAGCGCGATAGAATAATCGAAATTTCGTTTTTACGCGCGCGGATGTCACTCACATATTCATGCAAACCCCGTATCATCGGCAACAACTGATTGAGACCGGCTGTAAACTCATCATGAGTCAAGCAGTCATCAAGCACCTGATGACGATACTGTAAGGTGTCCATATCACTGACTAGGGTCAGCAACGCTTTTTTGATGAAAGGAGTATAATTGGGATGTGGGCTGAGTGTGCTGGCAATGACCTTAACCCGTAAATCATCATTTTGAGCAATCTCAGGTTGTGAAATTGTGTAGCTATCTTGTGGGTCACGCCATAATAAACTAATCGCATCAGTATTTTGATTATTGAACATAGACTATCTCTAACATTAAAACAGATGCTCACCATGATAGCAGATAATGATAATCTAGCTCATATTGTAGACTCAATCTCTCATCACAAAATCATGCAGAGGTTATCCGAAACATCAGAAACCATGTAAAATAGTAACATGGGAAAAAACAGCTTACAATCAACTACAATCAGGGGAATAACCCTGTTCATCATGCTATTCATTAGCGCGTGTTCGACGAAC
>CAYGTY010000091.1:0-24136 GCA_964352825.1 uncultured Anaerolineaceae bacterium | reverse complement strand
AGATACGATTCTGGTACAGCAACGTTCGATTGTTGATTTTGCAGTCGGCTGGATGGAAACCAACCGAGGTTAATTTCATAAGTTATGAGTCAAGACCTCTTCAAGGATTGCCATGATTCCCGAAGCGCGTATATTCAATAAATGCACACTGCCCCACAATTCGTTACAATCTCATTATCATGTATCGCATAATCGAGGATAGAGTATCCCATGACAGAGAATATTCGTGTTGCCGTCGCACAAGTCGCATCCGTCTTTGCTGATAAAGAAGCCTGTATTCAAAAATCCGTCAAGCTCATTAATGATGCGGGTAAGCAAGGCGCAAATCTGATTTTATTACCCGAGACTATGATTCCGGGCTATCCGCGAGGCTTCACCTATGGCGCATATATCGGCAGTCGTTCGGATGCTGGGCGTAAAGACTTTGAACGCTATTGGAAGAACTCCATGTCGCTATCCGATGACGAACTCAAGCCCTTATTTGATGCTGCCAAAGCCAACCAGATGTATGTCGTTGTCGGGATTTCTGAACAGGGTGAAGCAGGCAATCGAGGCACACTCTATAACACCATGCTCTACATCGGCGCAAATGGTGAGTTACTCGGCACACATCGTAAACTCATGCCAACAGGCACAGAACGTCTGATTTGGGGAAGTGGTGATGGTAGTACCCTGACCGCTATCGACACCCCATATGGCACAATTGGTGGACTCATCTGCTGGGAAAATTATATGCCACTTGCGCGTATGACGATGTATGGCAAAGGGGTCAATATCTACCTTGCACCGACTGCTGATGCCCGTGAGTCTTGGCAATCGACACTGCGCCATATTGCCTGTGAAGGACGTTGTTTTGTATTGGGATGCAATCAATATTTTGAGAAGTCGATGTACCCCAAAGACCTCGCGCTATATGATGAACTCAAGGATTTGCCTGATGAACTCTGTCGAGGTGGGAGCGCGATAATCGACCCCTTCGGCGAATACGTCTGTGAACCGATTTATGGAAAAGAAGGTGTGCTTTATGCTGACCTCGATTTGAACAAAATCCATCAAGGACACCTTGATTTTGATGTCGTCGGGCATTACCACCGCCCTGATGTTTTTAAATTCAGTGTCAATGAAACACCGAATCCTGCTGTGATATTTGAGCTATAGAGGCTACATATTAAATAAGCCCACTAAATAGAGTTTAAATTTAAGTGGGCTTGATTTCAGAGGTTCGACTAGTGGAATTTCATACCGTATAACATCTTATCAAAGACTTCGTTATATCGTCCCCAAAGGCGTTCACAGCTTGTCATAGCACTAATTTGATAGGCTGTCCCATTACGAACAAAATACATATGTTGACGGTAATCGGCACATTTATCATAACCACGTTTATAGGTTCTAATACGAATATCTTGCCCATCAACAACTACGTCTTCAATCGAAACGATGGTTACATCATCAAAGTCTGCCATAAGTTGTGGGCGTTTATACTCTTCGATTTGTGCGCCTGTTGTAAAACCGTCTAAATCATAGGTCATCAATGTTGCTTCAGCTCGCTGTGTCCCACTTTGAGTTTCTACACGATATAAGCAGAGGTATGTATCATATTGGGTACAATACTCACCATCAAGTTGGTTAAACCCAGCTGGAAACTGAATTGTGAGGTCTTGATTTTCATATATCTGCGGAATCAGCATATCCCCATAAAGAATATATGCGCCACCAACAAATAATACAGCAACGATTGGCATAGATAGTAGCCAACCTGTAAAGCCATATTTATGCTTGACCATAGCTTCAACGCCTTCTTCATCCCACAATTTATAAGGTTTACTTTGTAAGCCAGCTAAACCCCAATTGAATGCGAGTGCAATACCTAAAGCCGCTGCTAGAGGAAAGCCCATAATAGGGTAGAGTTCAGTTCGTGCTTCAATAAACGCATAAGCTAGACCGCCAGCCAGTACCCCCAAGATTAATAGAATACCTAATGCTCCCATCAGTGTATCTGTAAACCAACGTTTACGTCCCAAGCGTTTCCAATTGAATGCTAAAGGCACGCCAATTAATGGGATAAATGAAATGATGCCAAAGGTTAGTATTGTACGCGGATTCCACGGGTCACCTGTTGGTTCATCCCATCGCACGTTTTTCTTTTTCTTCGGTTTCTCTTCATCTGCCTCGTTTGACCCAAATGTGCTACTCGTCCATTTCTCTGATGGCGTGTCAGAATCAAACTGCGACTCGCTATAACCAAAACTGGATTGTTCTTGTGGTTGCTCTCTATCCATACGAGCATGAATTTTATCAATCCATTGGTCTGCTTTTGGGTGGTCAATATCATAAAGTATATCGAGTGCTTCATCATAACGATATTGTGTTATGAGATTACGAACTTCTATAAATTGTTCTTTCAATGATGCCATTCGCATTATCCCATTTTCAAGTGACTAAATTATTGTTAATTTTTATTATATATTTTTTATATTACTTTGTTAGGGATAAATATAGTATTCGACCTTACATTATTGATAGACACAGTCATAATCATTGAGCATTTATTGCTAATTCACATTGAGTATATGGCTACTCTCGAAAGAAATTAGAATTTGTTGTAGCAGCATGATGCATCATGCCACTACGAAAGAATGTTATTATTTCTAAAGATTTTCTATGAGAGAGGCGCAGAGGGAACAAAGAAAAGCAAGCCTAAAGAGGTTTCTCGATAACTAACATCAACACATTTCAATAGATTCACAAATCTCAAGCCGTATAATTTCATAAATCCACTACAATAGAAATATATAAACCATCGGCAAAGACAGGTGTGATGCGCTTAACGGTAGACAATTTTTGGAAACAATATCCATTCCAACCTTATGAACTCATTGGTGGGCAGGTTATCAAAACAGAGTCCTTAGGGTTTCGATATTCGGTGGTGGGCTTACGTGTCGAAGCCAAGTTATCCGAGTTTGTCGAACATCATCATTTGGGTGAGGTCTTAGGAGCAAATAACGGGTATCGCCTATCGAATTATACCTTACGGTCACCGCGTGTCTCTTATCTTAGTACGAAGAAATGGCGCGCAATCCGTTACCCTTATGCGTATATCCCGTTTGCACCTGATATTGCGATTGAGGTATTTTCGGCGGATGTGTCCGAACAAGAGATTCGTCGTGTCTGCGCCCAATATGTCCGTGCAGGTACACATTACGTTTGGGTATTTATGCCAGATTTACAAATCATGACCAGTTATTCACGTCATAGTGCGCCACGCATCTTCCGCCGTGATGAATATTTACGCTTACCCAAGTGGCATCAGGATTTTATTATCCCGATGTCGGAGCTACTCCCCAAACCCCGCAAATTCAATTCCTGATAGAGCAAAGTCAAGGTCGCCGCCAGACGTAAATTGAATTATAGCGGTGTCATTTAACACTTCAACCTCATATACTTGACGCAGGTATTATTCCAAGTACGCACATAAAAAATTTACTAATCTTTTACTAGTCAGTACATCATTTTACACGTAAAATTTAAGCGTTTAAATTTTTTTAAATGGATATAAAGGATTATTTATATGTCAACAATCCCTGCACGTCAGGAAATCCCTATTGAACAGACATGGGATCATAAAAGTGTTTTTGAATCATTTGATACATGGCGTGAGGAATATAACGCCGTCAGTGCAAAGTTAGAAGAAATTGATAGCTATAAAGGCACACTGTCGCAAAACCCAGAACAACTGCTGGCATGGTTTAACTTTTATTCCACCCTCGCCCGTCGTGTATTCACGGTCTATATGTATCCTGCATTATGGATCGAATGCGACAACAATAACGAAGATATTAAGGGTATGGCAGGTCAAGCACAGGGGTTAATCGGGAAGTTTTTTGCCTTAGCTTCATTTACCGAACCTGAACTCTTAGCGATGGATCAAGATACACTCCAAAACTGGCTTAATGATAAAGAAGACCTCAAGCTCTATAAAAAATATGTTGAAGACATCCAACGCCAGCAAAAACATGTTTTATCAGCAGAGGTTGAACAAGTCTTAGGGATGGTCAGTGACCCACTTGGGCGTATCGAAAGCGTCAGAAACGCACTCACCAATATGGATATGACCTTTCCACCCGCGGTCGATAGTGAGGGCAAAACACGCGAGATTATCCAAAGTACACGCGACCAACTCTTATCTGATGTTGACCGTGAAGTACGGCGCACGACATGGAATAATTATGCGGATACCTTCTTGAATTATAATAATACGTTGGCAACCGCTTATTTGACTTCGGTCAAACGCAATGTCGTCATTGCAAAATTACGCGGTTATGACAGTGTTCTACACTCGAAACTAGCCCCCAATAATATCCCGATTGAAGTCTTTCATAATCTGATTGATACTTATAAAAAGCACATTCCAACATGGCATCGTTATTGGGATGTCAGACGACGGGCATTAGGCTTGGATACGATTCGTCCTTATGATATTTGGTCACCTTTAACAGCGAGTGAACCCAAGTTAGCCTATAAAGAAGCGGTTGGGATGATTGCAGATGGGATGAAACCACTCGGTGAGGATTATGTCACTGTGATGCGCCGAGGATGTCTTGAAGAACGTTGGGTAGATTATGCCATTAATCAGGGTAAAGCTGAGGGTGCGTTCTCTGATGGGTCGTATGATACACACCCCTTTATCATGATGAGCTATGACGGAAACCTGAGTTCAATGAGTACCCTTGCCCATGAATTAGGTCATTCGATGCACAGTTATTACACACGACAACAACAACCCTTCGTGTATAGTGATTATTCGATGTTTGTAGCAGAAGTCGCCTCCAACTTCAACCAAGCGATGGTACGGTCACATTTATTTGCAACCTATGATGATCGTGATTTCCAATTGGCACTCATTCAGGAAGCGATGGATAACATTCATCGTTACTTCTTCATTATGCCCACATTGGCACGCTTTGAATACGAAGTTCATACACGGATGGAAAATGATGAACCCCTGACCCCTGATACCCTCAATGACATCATGGCAGGCTTCTATGCTGAAGGATATGGTGACACGATGACAGACGACCCACGCCGTACGGGTAGCACTTGGTCACAATTCATCCATCTCTATGAACCCTATTACACATTCCAATATGCAACAGGTATTTCTGCGGCTCATGCGCTTGCAAATGCAATTTTGGCAGGTGATGACCCTGAAGCCGTATCACGCTACTTGGGATTGCTATCAACAGGGAGTGCCGTTGACCCGATTCCTGCACTGGCACAAGCAGGGGTTGATATGTCTACGCCTGTCGCGGTGGAAGAAACCTTCAAGGTATTGGATAGCTTGGTTGAACGCCTTGAGAGTTTGATTGAGTAATCTGGGGTATTGAGAAGTTTTATGATATTACGGGTAGCGGGCTGATATGAGTTCAGCCCCTACACTCGATTGATAAGTTTTATACCATGCTATATTGATTCAAGCACTCTTTACGGTATAGCGCGCTATCTGTTTTGAGCCATTAATGATTATTCAGATACATGCCTGTGAGCGACCCCTCAACATGTAAAAGTTGTTCAGGTGTTCCCTCAAACATGACTTGTCCACCACGACTACCGCCTTCAGGACCCATATCAATAATCCAATCTGCATTGCGAATCACATCCAGATTATGCTCAATAATAATTACAGTATTCCCCTTGTCCACCAAGCGATTCATAATTGCCAGCAATAAACTAATATCCGACATATGCAAACCTGTTGTCGGTTCATCCATGACATAGATACTACCTTTTTTATGTAACTCACTAGCCAGTTTAATTCGCTGACACTCGCCGCCCGACAGTGTACTGAGGGGTTGCCCCAAACTCAGGTAGCCAATGCCCACATCCACCATCGCCTTTAATTTTGACTTGACTTTTGGAATGTCAAAAAAGCCGAGGGCTTGTTCAACTGTCATGGCTAGCACATCATTAATGGATTTTCCATTTAGCTTATAGGTCAATACTTCATCCTTAAAGCGTTGACCTTGACAGATTTCACAGGGCGTTTTGACAGCATCCAGAAAGCCCATATCGGTATAAATGACACCCAAACCACTACAATTTTCACATGCACCTTTGGAGTTAAAGCTAAATAAGGATGCACTGACTCCGTTTTCGTTAGCGAATGCTTTCCGCACATCATCAAGAATGCCTGTATACGTTGCAGGGTTTGAACGGCTATTTGCACCCACGGCTGCTTGATCAATAACAATGACATCAGAATGTTGCCTCAAAAATGCCTGATGAATGAGGGAACTTTTGCCTGAACCCGCAACGCCTGTTACAACTGTGAGAACCCCTGTCGGAATATCAACACTCACATCTTTCAAGTTGTTAACTTTGGCACGCTTAATCGACAATTTTCCCTTTGCTTTACGAAAATCTGATTTAACAGGGAGTGATCTTTTAAGATATTGACCTGTTAACGTATCCGCTTCAATTAAGCCCTGATAAGTCCCTTCATAGACGATGCTACCGCCTTGTGTACCTGCATGAGGTCCAATATCGATAATGTGGTCAGCAACACGAATGACATCAGGGTCATGTTCAACCACAATGACTGTATTACCTTTGTCGCGCAGTTTCTGTAATAGCTCGTTCATACGATGAATATCACGGGGATGTAAGCCGATACTGGGTTCATCAAAAATATACATCACATCCACCAAGCTACTACTGAGATGTTTGACGATCTTTACACGTTGCGATTCACCACCAGATAAAGTATCGGTTGGGCGGTCAAGTGTAAGATAGACAAGCCCAATATCAATAATATGCTGGAGGCGTTCCGTTAACATCGCAATCAATGGAGCAGAACGTGTATCTGATAAACCCTGAATAACCTCAATCAATTGGTTAATTTCCATAGCAGATAACTCAGCAATATTGTAACCAGCAATCCGACAATTGAGTGCATCCTGACTCAGTCGTGCGCC
This sequence comes from uncultured Anaerolineaceae bacterium, assembly GCA_964352825.1. GTDB lineage: Bacteria > Chloroflexota > Anaerolineae > Aggregatilineales > Phototrophicaceae > UBA6055. Next base: position 17,162 of record CAYGTY010000091.1, on the reverse strand, counting down.
TTTGCACAATTTACAAGGACCTTGTGTGAGGTATGGCGCAACTGTTTTCTGTGTTCGTTCTCCATAAGTTGATAAGTCCTTTGTGATGTACTTGCGTGTGAATTTATTGATAATTCCTTCAACTGTAAGGTTTATAGACTTGCCAGCTATTTCCGTTTTGAGTTTGTAGGGTGGGCTATAGAGAAGTAATTCCATTTCCTCTTCGGTATAATCTTCTAGTTTTTTGTCCATGTCGAACAAGCCCGTCTGCGAGAGAATATTCCAATCCCATTTATCAACGCCATAGTCGGGATAACGTATTGCGCCTTCATTGAGCGAAAGTGATGTATCCAGAAATAAATCTAAATCGACACCCAATTTACGACCCAAACCATTACATTCAGGGCACATACCTTGTGGGTCATTAAAGGAAAAGGCATTTGAATATCCTACAAAGGGTTGCCCTAATCGGGAAAAGAGTAAGCGTAAAACAGGAGATATATCTGTGACAGTCCCCATTGTTGAGTGTGAACCACCCCCCAACCGCTTCTGGTCAACTACAATTGGCATACTCAGGTTCGCTATTGAGTCGGCTTCAGGTTGTGTATAACGGGGTAGGAAATTACGGACAAACATACTAAAGTTTTCATTGAGTAGCCGTTGACCTTCAGTAGCTATAATATCGAAGACAATGGAAGATTTTCCTGACCCTGATACCCCTGTAAAAATAGTGATTTTCCGTTTAGGAATGCGCAACGATACATTTTTGAGGTTGTTTTCACGAGCACCATGAATCTCAATATATTCCTGAATCACAATTTCTCCCTTTTCAGATAGTTATTCTCAATATTTAGATGTAGAACAAATGTACTGTTTATTAGGTCGAAAGTCAAGAAAGGATAAAAAGAGGATTTTAGTTTGTGTTATAAATTTTTATCAAAAATCATGTTTAGACTTTTTTGCTTGAAGAGAAGTCTTGTTGTGGTGATATGGAAGTGATATGTATAACTGTTTTTTCTTATCGGCGAGAGGGGAATTTAATATAAAAGCACGAGCCGACCCCGACTTGGCTTTCGACTTCTATCGTTCCACCATGTAGTGCCATAATTTTACGTGCAATTGATAATCCCAAGCCTGTTGATGCGCTAGTGCTAGTGCTACGTGCTTTATCACCACGATAGAAGCGGTCAAATATATAGGGTAGTTCATCATCGCTGATACCCATACCTGTGTCTTTGATGGTCACTGTAACCCCATCTCCATCAATATAACCCGTCACCACAATATGTCCCTCCTCTGGAGTATAAAGAATAGCATTTTCAATAATATTATTAAAAACTTGTTGCAGGGCAGATATATCTGCATAAACAGTCAACTCATCAACACTTGTATTGTTAATTAAGGTGATTTGTTTTGCATTTGCTGTGAATTGATGGCTCAAAACCGCATCATTTAATGATGGAATTAGATTAAGATCTCGTCGATCGAGGCTATCAATGAGGTCAAGGCGCGACATATCAAACATATCATCTATCAAGTTTGACAACCGCTCGACATGACTTTCTAGCTTAATAAGTTGCTGGAGTTGTTTGTCCGTTGTCATATATTTGCGTAGCAAATAAATAGAGGTATTGATTGTGGATAGAGGTGTTTTGAGGTCGTGTGATGCGTCCCGAATAAAATCTTGCAAGACTTGCATACGGTCTTGTTCACGGTTATAAGCCGCCAAACGTTCATTGGCTAAGTGTCTTGCAGTGACATCTTTGCCCACACCATAAAAGCCAATAACCCGTTGTTGCTTATCGTCCCACAAAGCACGACGAATCACATAAAGCCACTTAGTTTGACCCTCTTTAGTAATAATTTGATATTCACGCTCTGTATCTTCACCTGCTAAAGTACGCGCAACATCTTCTTTAACTTGTTCAACCTCATTGGGGTGATATAAACCATATGTTCCGTCGACTTCTGTACGTTCATAACCTGTTAGACGCTTAAAAGCATCTAGCGTTGTCCAGACTCGATACCAATTCCCCTCTTCATCAAGCCGATAATAATAAGCATAATCCGACATAATTTCTGAGATAATTCGATAGCGTTCTTCACTTTCAAGTAGTGCTTGCTTTGCTTGTATGCTTTCTGACAGATCGCGTAAAATCGTAACATAACCCACCAGATTACCATCATCATCATTGATTCGCGATGTGGTTGCCATCATAATTGCATGGCTACCATCTTTCCGTAGGTGGATAACTTCGCCACGCCATGTTCCTTGTTGATGGAAATGGTTTAAAGCAGATTCTGAATTTTCACCATCTCTATAAGCAGTTTGGAATAGCTGGATTGCATCTTGTCCAATAACCTCCTGCTCAGTCCATCCATAAAACTCTTCAGCTGCTTTATTCCATGTCAAAATCCGAAAATCAGCATCACTAGACAGCACAGGATCTAAGACAAAATCTAACAGCCTCGCCTCATAAAGATATTGCCGAGTGCGTTCTTGCTCAAGGGCAAGTTGCTCCCTCAACCTATCAATCTGATGGGATTGTGACTCTAACTGTTCGATAAGCTCTTGCTTGGATAGATTTTCTAATGTCATCGGATTACATATCTAATTTCCATTACCTCTATTGCCTCTATGTTACCGAATATAACATAAATTTAATAATGGAAGTTCGATTAAGATGAGTAGTTTGATTATTAATAACCTAATCCAATAGGGTTAAATCACTCGTAATTTATCTAAAATGTTCTCTAAGTTGGATGGTAATGGCGCAGTAAAGGTCATTCGTTCCCCTGTTGTGGGATGGTCAAATGATAATTCTGTAGCATGTAAGAATTGACGTTTGAGCTTGAGGCGTTGCTTACGAAACCCATAGACGGTATCGCCAACAACAGGGCAACCGATAAAAGCCATATGAACACGGATTTGATGGGTTCGACCTGTTAACAACTTGAGTTTCACCAAAGCACGCTCATCAATAAACTTATCATCAAGGACGATAAACTCAGTAATCGCATTTTTACCATCACGATTAACCCACATGCGTTTGCGTTGGCGTGGGTCGCGCGCAATGGGTGCTTCGACACGTCCGACATCAGATTTTGGTGTTTTCTCCAATAGGGCGAGGTAGGTCTTATCAACGGTGCGTTCTTGAAATTGATTCATCAAGTGTAAAAGCGATGCTTTATTACGGGCAACTACAATCACTCCACTTGTCCCTTTATCGAGACGATGCACAATCCCAAGCCGTTCTTCTGTTTCGGGGTCATCAAACAATTCAGCAAGTTCAGGATAACGTCCCAAAATGGCATTTACCAATGTCCCTGTTTCGTTACCAATCCCTGGGTGGGTGACCATCCCTGCGGATTTGTTAATCACTGCGATGTCATCATCTTCATAAATAATATTGAGGTCAATATCTTCGGGTTCAAGCTCGGTTTCTTCTTCTACAGGAATCGTAATTTGGACAGTCTCGCCACCTTTGAACTTAAAGCCTGTCTTTTCGACCTTGCCATTGACCGTCACCAAGCCGCCGCGAATGAGGGTCTGTACTTGTGTTCGTGACATCCCGTCAACATGTTCCAGTACAAATTTATCAAGACGTTGTTTTGATTTATCCACAACGAGGGTAAATGTTTGGTCTTCCATTTTGATTTCCTGTTAGTGCTTGCAATAGACGATGAGTATAGCATAGTCTACTATCTGATAAGACGGTCTAGTATAAAATCTGTGATTATTGTCATCGTGATTGCCCCTTAATAGACAGACCATATTTAAAGCCACGTCTACATTTTAATGCTAAACCTTAGCTATACGTCTTCAATATGAGTATTATCGGCATTTTACTATAAATCATGTTAATATTAAAAAATTAGATTGAATATTACAACGAAAGGGTGATTTCATGCCCGTTACACATAAAATAGAAGAAGACTATCAAACGGTGATTTTGACATTAGCTGGGAAATGTACTGCTGAGGAATTGCAGTTAAAAATTGTAGAGGTTGTTATTCCTTATTTGTACACACTTCAACCTATTGTTGGTCACATCATATTTGATGTTACCCAGTTTGACATCGAGTTTCTCGACTTTGTCAAATACCTTGCGAATGTGCGAGAACGTCGTGAAAGTAGTACAACACCAGATGCAACACAGCATTTTGTAGGGAATAATCAATGGTTTCAGAGTTTTCGAAATTGGCTAAATGCGAATTTTAGTGAGCAAGTGACAACGCATGAATCGATTGCAGAGGCACTGGCTTACATAGACACAACATTTTAATTCGATAATTCGTATAAAGCTCTAATGACAAAAAGATAGACCATCAGGTAAGATATTATAAACGGACAAGCGTCCATTTAATATAATGTGACCGATATATTTACGAAAGAAGTCCCTAATGGTACAACAACAGTCTCCTATGATGGAAACAGCAATCAAAGTGGGGTTTGCAAATTCACTCCCCTTCCAATATTTCTCAGCCGATGAGTTCCCAAGCATCAATCCTGTCCATTGGCTCAATTCACATTTTGCAGTGGGTGGGTGGAGTTCACTACAGCGGTTGAGCGGGATGTTGACAGCTCATATGACACGTATTGCTCCACGTAATGGTTTTACTTGGCATCCGCATCGTGGCTTAGAGATTTACACATGGATACTAGAAGGTGAAGTCTATCACGAGGACATCACAGGCGGTAAAGGGATTCTCAAAGCAGGGGACTTGCAACGGATGTTCTCTGGCAATTATATTGAGCATCAAGAGCTTAACCTAAACGATAATCCTGCCCGTGTGATTCAAATTTGGTATATCGCTGACCCCAAATATCGTGGACTAGAGCCACATTATCAGCAACTCAGTAATCAAGAGTTACCTAAACGCCAAGTTGGGGGCGCGACAGTATTTAGTTTAATTGGTGATGATTCGCCAATGGAACACCATATGCACGGACGATTGACGGCGACACAGGTGAATCCTGCTGGAACTACGCTTGTCGAAAATCCACGTACTGATGAGGACTTATTCTTGTATGTCACTGATGGCATAGGGCAAGTCACTTATGATGGGGAAACTTACGCATTAGGTCAGTATGATGTTTTATTGGTGCGTCCTGATGCTCAAGATGTTGACATCACAGCCAGCGGGGATGATCGCCTTGATTATATGAGCTTTTACCTGCCAGCCTTTCTGGGCTAGGGTTGATATTATATACCCCATCCCCAGCCCTTCCCCAAATCTTTGGAGAAGGGGGTGAAAGTCTCCCCTTATGAAATAGGGGGAGATTTAGAGGGGGCTTTTATAAAATTTACTCTGATGTGACTCAACTAAGAGTACATTTCACCCTGATAATAGTCGATAATTTGGTCAATTGTTTCATCCAAGGGCGTGGTCGGATTCCAACCAATTGCTTGATTCACTTTGTCGATACTGGGGACACGACGACGAAAATCTTCGAATCCCGGTTGTTCATAGGCTTGTTCATAGGGGATGAGCTTAATCTCCGAGCTACTATCGGCACGGTCACGGATGCGCTCTGCCAACTGCATAATCGTGACTTCTTCATTACTGCCGATGTTATAGAGTTCGCCGATGGTATCATCATTCTCGGATAAACCATGAATTGCCTTAACAACATCATAGACGTTACCAAAACAGCGTTGTTGCTGACCATCGCCATAGACTTGAATGGTCTCATTGGCGATTGCCCACTTCACAAAACGTGGAACAACCATCCCATATTGCCCAATCTGACGCGGTCCTACGGTATTAAATAAGCGGAAGAGTGTGACAGGTAAGCCAACTTCCATATGATAAGCAAATGCTAAAAATTCATCGACTGCTTTCGATGCCGCATAACTCCAGCGACTGCGAAGTGTCGGTCCTGATAGAGTGTCATCGTCTTCACGGAAGGGGAAGTTCACTCCCTTACCATAGACTTCGGATGTGGAGGCAATCAATAAACGCCGACGATACCGCCGTGCTGTCTTGAGGATAGTCTCTGTCCCACCGATATTAACTTCAATGGTATTGATTGGATTATCAATAATATTCTTCACACCGACAGCCGCCGCCAAGTGAAAGATAATATCACATTCGCTGACGAGGCGGTCAATCACATTGACATTACGGATGTCTTCGATAGCATAGCGAAAGTTTGGATTCTTCGCGAGGTGTTCAATATTTTGGAATCGCCCAGTGGATAGGTTATCAATCACTGTAACCTTATACCCATTACTGAGGAGTTGTTCTGATAGATGACTTCCAATAAACCCTGCGCCACCCGTAATTAAAGCGTGTACCATACATATTCCTTTCGATGCAATATGCTCAAGATATTACCAGTGTTTTGTAGATGCGCCTACAGTTACCTATTCAGCGTAGGATATGCGTCGAGTCGCATGTTTAATAGATTTGTAAACCACGCGCCTCACGTCGTCCATCACGCCATGCTTCATTAGCGGTATTGTGCATCGGTAAGTCTTTTACACGCAAGCCCGAGTAGTGTTCATCAGCATAGTGTTCATAGAAGCTATCCAAGTCTTGTTTCAACGTATCAACAATTTGTGGATTTTCATCAAAGACATTATGGGTCTCATTCGGGTCAGCTTGTAAATCAAATAACTCATGTGGTCCATCAGGATAGCGATACACCAATTTCCACTGCTTATTCCGTATCATCCGTAAATCGCCATATTCACCATAACAGGTATCATCCCATTCGATTTCTTTCCCCTCCAGTAATGCGCGATAAGATGTCCCTGCATAATGAGATTTATCAGCTGGTGTGACCCCTGCGACATCACAGAGGGTCATGAAGGTATCGTAATGGTCGATATTTTGTGAGAAAACTTGTTGCTCTTGTATCCCTGCGCCACGCCACATCAATGGGACATGTAAGGATTTTTCGTACATATTGAGTGGGCGCGTGCTATTGCCTTTACCAAAGAATCCGTGATGTCCTATCGCGCAACCATGGTCAGATGTATAAATCACAATCGTATTATCCATATCCAGTGCGGATACGATACGCCCAACATGTTCATCTATTTCTGTGACAGACGCATAATACCCGATGTAGCGGTCTCTTAAGTCTTGTTCTGATGGATGATTGTCTGTTCCCTCATTTTTGACCCAAGGATGCGCTTGATAGGGTGGAATCTCTGTGAAATCAGCATCTTGATAACGCGCGGTTTGCTTTGGGTCATGGGATTGTTGGTCATAAGGGGAGTGGGTTGCGATATAGCCGACGCATAAAAAGAAAGGCTTATCACTTTCTGCCGATTCAATAAAACTAAGGGCATGGTCAGTGATATGCTGGGTTTTATTACCCTCTAACTCTACAAATTCGCCGTTGTGGACATAGCTATAGGTTTCATTGTGTGCGCCTTGACCATAGGGCAAACCAAAGTGTTCATCGACACCTTTTGGAACTTGATGGGATTGTCCCATATGCCATTTCCCACTTAAGCAGGTCTGATAGCCTGCCTGAGACATCATCTGAAACAATGTCGTAGTATCTCCTAACCAATTACGATTGGCAATTTCGCCTTTATCATGTTCTTCTAGCCAGTCATGAATCCCGACTTGTGAGGGTGTTTTACCCGTCAGTAAACAAGCGCGTGCAGGTGAGCAAACAGGTGAGGGTGTATAGGCAGTTTCAAATCGTGTACCGTACTGTGCAAGAGCATCCAGATTGGGTGAATGGATTTCGCTATTGCCATAACAGCCATTTGCCCATGCGCCGTGGTCATCTGTCAAAAATAAAACAATATTGGGTCGGGGTGTCATACTGGGTTCTCCTCAGTCTTGCTCAATCATCTCTGTATTGTACGGTATGTTTGTGGACTTTGCCCCATTACTTGCTTGAATTGGCGTGAGAAATAATTGCTATCACTAAAGCCAACTTGTTCTGCCACATCGACAATCGTTAAGTTTCTATCAGGTAGGAGCTGACAGGCTTTGGCAATTCGCAAGCGTATTAAATATTGAATCGGCGCAAGATTGAAAGTTTCTTTAAATAAGCGCGAGAAATGAGTCGGCGACAGATGAGCAGAATCTGCGAGTCTCTCTAGGGTCAGGGGATGCTGATACTGTGTTTCGAGCAAGGTGAGGGCATTGGCAAGTTGCCCAACAGATTCTGAACGGATATCCATTTGTGAGCCATGAATCCGCGAGAGCATCACCACCAATTGTATAAAATAAGCATGTATCATACTGGCATACCCTGTGGACTGGCTTGCTTGTTCCAATGTCATGCTATCGAGTAAATCAGTAACCTGTCCCAGTTGGTTGATGGATAGGCGCAATAAGTTGTGCATGGCATGATTGGCACGATAGAGGGGTTCGACCACGAACAAGGCTTGATACCCTGCTAACTGACGAATATCGGATTGTGTTACCAGCAATTGCTCAGGGTCATACATAATATTGCAGAGGTCTAAGCCTGCACAATCATTAAAACCATGTGCCATATTACCATTGAGGACAAACACATCCCCAGCCACCAATGGATAATCGCCATTATCGGTCATATGAATGGCTGTCCCACCGAGGATAATCACCAACTCCGAAAATTCATGGGTATGAATATCAAAGCTATCGACAGTTAATTTGCTGCGCGCAATATTAAATTTGAAGTTGTTGGGGTTGGTGATGCGCGAATAGGTATAGACTTTCATGATGGTCAGATTGTGCTAATTTATAGATAGATTGTCAAGGCAGATGAAGCCTATCCCAAGTATAGTCAAGTAAACGATGAGAACAATAATATCATCATTATTTTAGTAAATAACATCTGAGCTTTGACAAAAATTATTCTTAAGGAGAACATCTTATGCCCAATATTACCCCTGAGCAACTCAAACAATATCAAGAAGAGGGCTTTTTTATTCTGGAAGCCGTTATGCCTGAGCATGTGCTGGAAGCCCTGCGTGATGAATGTATGCGTTATATTGACGTGGCTGACCGCGAGATGGAAGCCAAAGGTGTCCAGACTGAGGGCATCAATCACTATAAAAAACGCTATTTTATCGGGAATCGTAGTGCCGAAAGTCCGATTATGACCGATTTCCTCTTTAGTGAATTGATGGCGGATATTGCTCAAGCGACTCTCGGCGATAACGTCTATTTATTCAATGAGCAGTATGTCGTCAAAGCTGCTGATAGTGACAGCAAATTTGCATGGCATCAAGATTCTGGCTATATCGGGCATTATCACAATCCCTACTTGTCTTGTTGGTGTGCGCTCGATGATATGTCAGTTGAAAATGGGACCATTTATGTATTGCCCTATGGACGTGATGGGCGTGATACATCTGATGAATTGATTGACCATGTTGTCGAAGATGGTACAAATGACAAGATTGGTTATCATGGCGATGACATCGGTGACCCGTGTATTGTGCCAGCAGGTAGTATCGTTGTGTTTAGTAGTCGTACTTTTCATCGCAGTGGAGCGAACAAAACGGACAATTATCGTCGTAGCTACCTCGCGCAATATTCCGCTGAGCCGATTATGAATAAAGAAGAAACAGACATCTGGCGACGGGCTGAACCTGTTGTCCTAGATGGCAAACGGGTCATGGCTTAGAGGTATTTATTCATCTAAAATTTGAGTGTAAAGTCATTCTCACTTTTATTATAACTAATGTGGGTTAATTCATTGGGCTTATTGAAAATTCATAAATGGATAAACCTGCATTCTCTGATACGCGAGACCCAAGATAAACTCCACTATGCCCGTTAATTTTTTGGGGATAATAGATAGGCTGGATTTTTGTGTTATTAAACAGAGGCTGAATTTCGTTATCATTGATTATGAGGGCTAGACTAAACTCACGACTCAATAAGTTCACATCATCAATTTCTCCTTTTGCCAATAGATGCCACTCAACATTGTCGAAATAGCCAATAGCATACTGCCCATAACCATCTATAAAGAATAGTCCATATGAGGCAGAATCTTGATAATCGAAAACAATACCATATTGATTGGATTTATGAGCATTAAAACCTGCGCTAGCATTGAATTTAATTTCATAATCTTCGATGGGTGCAGGTTTATCGATATAGCTATACACACCTATATCAACCTCACTCAAGTATAGTGTATATCTTCCACTTAAAATACCTGCTTGCCAACTACCAATGTTCCCATCCCACCACAGGCGGTTTGTTATATCATCATATTCAAATGTAGATATTAAAAATTCTTCATCAGTTGAATCTCCTGAAAAACCTTTCTGATTTGCGATTGGTATAGGTTGGATTATATTTATAGTGTCATCAAACCATAATTCTATACCACTACAAGATGATAATATGAAAATAGTTAACAAATAGTAAAGTCGCATTTTAGACTCTCAATGATATCTATATCGCAAATCATAGCACAAAGTATTGTTCTATTAAATAACCGCAGAGTACCCGACAGCTTGCTGTTGGGGTGAATGCGGAAAACATAAACTAAAGAGACTGAACTTTGAGTTAAACTAGGGACATGAGTCCTATAAGAACAACCAAACATACAGTCTACGATTTGAAATATCACTTTGTGTGGGTGCCAAAATATCGCAAACAAGTGTTGAAAGGCGATGTTAAGGAGTTCACAGAAAAAGTATTTAAGCGGATAGCAACGGAATATGGATGGGAAATTGAAGAGATGGCAATCGAAGATGACCATGTTCATTTATTCCTCCTTGTCCCACCAAAGTATGCACCAGCTAAAGTCGTGCAGATCACGAAAAGTATTTTAGCCCGAGAAATATTCAAGGAATTCCCACGTTTACGTAAGCAGTTATGGGCAGGGGAATTCTGGGCAGATGGATACTTTGTGCGAAGTGTTGGTGATAATGTGACAAGTGAAATCATAAAACGTTATATCCGTTACCAAGATAATAGTGATAAGCCTCATCAGCTTAAACTATGGGATTAAAGCCCCGTAGCTTGCTGCGGGGTTCTTTACTTATCCACTATTTGATGATGAAGCGCAGAGGCTATTTAAGGTCACAACTAAGGGATGCTTCAGTGACCATCCCTCAGTAAAATCTATCATTGTGGTGTCATTAGAATTTTTCGGGGTAGAGGTCTTTAGCCAATGCCTCGGCTTGTTCGACCATATCTGCAATCACATCAATCCCTTTTTGCCAGAAATTCGGGTCATTGATGTCCACACCCACTTCTGCCAGCAACTTATCAGGATAATCGGAATCACCTGCCGCGAGGAGTGCAATATACTTCGGAATGAAGGATTCACCCTCTTCTTGATAGAGTTTGTAGAGTGCCAAGACCAACAATTCACCGAAGGAATAGGCATAGACATAGCCAGGGGTATGCAAGAAGTGCGGGACATAACTCCACCAATAGCCATATTCATCGGTCATGGTGACACTATCGCCAAACATATCGCGTTGGGTTTCGAGCCAGAGTTCATTGAAGCGTTCTGTTGTGAGTTCACCTTCTGTACGGCGTGCGGTGTGCATCTTGTCTTCAAAACGGTTCATCGAAATTTGACGGAATACAGTTGCAAAAGTATCTTCGATTTTTTCGACTAGCATTGAAAGCTGAACTTCTTTGTCCTCTTCGGCAGCCATCAAATCTTGGAAGACGAGCATCTCCGCAAATGTGGAAGCCATCTCGGCAGTCGTCAATGGGGTATACAATGCCCATAAGCCATGCTCACGACCTGATAGCAACATATGAATCCCATGTCCCAATTCATGCGCGAGCGTCGTGATATTCCGCCCATCGCCCATATAGTTGAGGAAAACATAGGGGTTCGCCGATGCAACCGTCGGGCTAGCAAATGCACCACCGCGTTTGGTGGGTAATACAGGGGCATGAATCCAGTTATTATCAAAGAATTCTTGCGCTGCGGCTTTCATATCTGGGCTAAAGGTCTCAAAGGCTTTGAGGACAATATCGGTTGCTTCTTCCCATGTATAAAAGGCTTCGCTTTCTTTGAGGTTCAGTGGTGCATAACGATCATAATCAAAGAGTTCATCATAACCGAGTAAAGCACGTTTGAGGCGATATTGGCGGGCGACAATATCATAATTATTGGTGACGGTCTCAATCAACGCATCAACTACAGCATCGGTGGCTTTGTTGCTGAGGTTACGGGACGAAACCCATGTTTCATAACCCCGTCGTTTATCACTATTGGCTTTGTCCAACACCAGTGTATTGAAGATGAAGGTCAGTTCCATTGACTTTTCTTCAAGTTTATCTGTTAATTTACGCCATGCCATCTCACGCACATCACGGTCAGTATCACGTAATTTGTTGAGGATGAAGGTCATGTTGACCGTTTCATCATCCCATTCAAAGGTGAAGGAACTGGTCAATTGGGTGAAGAAGCGTGTCCATGCACCAGAGCTAGTGACACTTTTTTCGATGAGGATTTGTTCTTCTGCTTCGGTCAAGTTATAAGGCTTATAGCGACGGTCGGCTTCCATATGATAACGGAATTTTGCCAAAGCAGGATCATCCATCAGTGCTTGTGCTTGTTCATCATCAACTTGATTCCACTCTAGGTCAAAGAAAACCATCTTCTGGCTAATACCTGAGCCGACATCTTGCATCCGTGCCATAAAGGCTTGATACTCTTTATTACCTGTATCCGTCGAGAAGTTCAGTTGAGCATATGAGCCGAGCCGACCCTGTAAGTCGTAAATTTTCTCAATCAGACTATACGCCGTAATAAAATCTTCAGCTGTCATTTGCGCGACTTTGCCACGATATTGACTTTGGAAGTCATCAACCAGTTGTGTCAATGTATCAATGTCTGCTTGAATTTGTGGGTCATCTAAGCCTGTATATAGAACAGATAAATCCCATACGACATCCTCTGCACCTGTTGGGCGTTCTTGTACCGCATCTGTCATAATTTTCTCTCTTCGTTATCTATTTAATAAATTTTAAACGTCTTAATCTTATCAGATAGCATGATAAGATTACAGTTAATTTTTGCTGAATAAATCGAGTGATTGGTAAAAGAAGAGGCTACAATAGATCAGTCCCTACGAAGGTTTGGTTATTCTCGGTGATAATTGTAAAGTCTCGAAATAAATTGGCAATAAATCGACGGCTGGGACAGGTCGCCAGCCCCACGAAACATTGATATAAGGGGGTAGTGACGGGATTCTTCCCGTCCGAAAATACATAAAATACTAAGCTCGATTTTATCGAAAGAAGGTTTTTCGACTAGAAATTACCCACCCAAGATCGGAAGAATATCTTGCCCTGCGACAATCATGACACCCTCAGCAATCAGACCATCACCCCCAGGGCGGATACGTTCTTGAGGAATACCCATCAGGTTTGCAATATAGCGCGCTGTCCATGGATGTGTACCGCCATAATCACGAATAATCGTTTCTGCGCCTGTGTAGTTGGTATCATTCCCGACCCCTGTAACCGTCACACCTTGCCCAGTAAACCACTCGCGGGTATCGTTGGCTAGCCCGACTATAGATGTACCGTTATAGACGTAAATCGCTGCATTTTCGACATCAGCACGAGATTTAATTTCGGCTGGGGTCAATTGCGTTTGTGGGAAGAAGACACGCTGTATCAAATCGCTGATTGAACCATAATCAGGGTAGAGTACCATTTGGTCACCTGCTGGATTCATCCCAAAGGTGACATATAAATTATCAATCACAGCATAGTGAATATCGTCTTTTTCGATTTCACTCATCAGTAAACCCAATGAGATAATTTCGTCATAGGTTAAGTTGGTGCGATAATTGCTGGATAGTTCTTCCCATAAACGCGGGGCTTGCGAGATGAAATTGAGGATACCGCCTGCACTCAAAACCTCAGCACGGACTGCATCGAGAACTTGTTGTTGACGACGAGCGCGGTCAAAGTCACCACCTTCTGTCGCACGAGTCCGCGCATATTGAAGCAGTGTTTCCGCATCCATCCGATATTCACCGGGGTCGAAGCGCACATAAATTGTCCCAAAGCGGTCATCGGGATAATCAGGGTCATCAATCACTTCGGTAACAGTTACAGGCACACCATTGGGCGCAATCGTATCAACAATCGCCGTGAATACATCAAAGTTTACGGATAAATATTTATCGACTCGAACACCAAAATTACTTGACACGGTTTCCATCGCCAGAGCAGGACCACCGCCTCCTGGATACGCATTGGCATCACCGAGGAAGTTTGCGACGTTAATGCGACCGGGGTCAAAGTTCGGGATATTCACCCACAGGTCACGCGGTAGAGATAAAACACCGACAGTCTTCCGCACAGGGTCAACATTGAGCAAAATCATCGTATCGGTACGGAATGGACCTGATTCACCTGTTGCGCTCCGTTGGTCGATACCCAAGAGCAAAATCCGAATCTGACGTGGGTCAGTGATACGGGGTAATTCGCTAAGTGGGTCAAGTGTTGGGACGATTGTGGGAACAGGTGTATTGGTCGGAACAGACAAAGGTGAAGAGGCTTGTAAGGTTAAATCGGGTGTTGGGTTCAATGGGTCAGGTGTTTCAGTGGGTTGTTCCACTTGGGCAACTGTGACAGGGGTTGCTGTAAATAAAGGAGTAACCGCAACAACTTGTGGGGCTTCATCAATGGAGATGCTTGTATCAATCCCACCTTCACATTCACCACCTGCCACACAGCGTATCATCGCGACAGGGTCATCTAATAGAATCCCCGTGCCTTGCATATCAATCACAGTCTGACGAGTAACACTAAAGGTCGCAAAAGAGCAAATGCCCGTTGCCACAAATAGCACACCAAAACCAATTATTCCAAGTAACCATCCCGATATTCGCATGGATTCATCGCCTTAAAGTAATCATTCATCAGTAGGGACAGGTATCGTCGCCGTCCGCAAGGCGGAATTATAGCACATCATCAGCAATTGGTAGGGGGCAGGTTAACCGACGTTTGGGCTACGACTTTATCCACGCAAACTTGTGATATACGCTTTGCTATTTGGGATATGAACAGGTAAATGACGATACATGGGGCGTGGAGGAGCAACGAGAATCCTTTCAATCATGCCACCGAGGTCAGTTGGCTCATCAACAGGATAGAAGGCTTCTGCACGCCAGTTATCATCAGACATATCCGCCAGTATTTGTTCAAGTTGTTTTGCTGTTGTCTGATATTCCTCAAGCTGTTCGATTAGGCTCGAACTGACACGCTGTGAGATACCACCATAATGAATTTTTGTGCCTTCGCGATAATCTTGCATGGCATCAATCACCCAGTGTTTGGCGGTGATATTCCAATCTTCAATTGCTTCGATAGTATACACCTCATAGCAGACGAGATGCGCGAGTAAATCTTTAAAGGAGCATTGCTGGTCACTGTATAAACCATGACGAATGGTATCATGGCGGGTCATTTCTTCATCACTGAGTTCATGGATTAAGTCAAAAACAGATTGATGTTCGATTTTTAATAACTCTAAGGCTTCTTGAGGTGAAACAGATGCGCGCATACTAATCTCCTTTATTGATGTCATAAGTATACAAAAGCATGATGATGAATACCAAATATTAGTCACAATTCTGCCTTGTAATATAATATATGGATAGCTAAAAATTGAAGGTCGATAACATATGATAAAAACACTGGCTCTATTGATATTAATGACAATGGCTTGGACAACAAATTTAAGTTATGCACAAGCTGAAGACTGTCTCCCGATTCGATTCTTTGATGGGCAGGAGGCGCGTGTCATTGGCTCAATTGATGCAGGTGGTCTACCCTTACGTGAAGAACCGACTTTAGCTGAACCTGTCCTCACAATTATCCCGCTTGATACGCTTTTGTTTACAAGCAGAATGACGGACTGTCAAGAAGGTCGTAATTGGTATTATGTTTCGTATCAAGATAGCGAAAGCGATGAATCCATAACAGGTTGGGTGGTTGATGGTGATGGATACAATTATTGGTTAGAACCCATTCCGATTTGCACTGCACCATCAAAACAAGAAGGCATCCAAATCGATCCATTCTATATTGATTTATATGGTCTGGAAGTCGATAAATATGATGAAAACACCAATACACTACATTTTTCTTATATAAAACGTGGGCAAGATTCGCCACAAAAGTTCTTTTTTGAGTTAGATATGAACTCAGGTTTTGTGACACAAAAAGATAATCGATATGATGGGCTGGTCACACAGGGGTTGAAAGATACCTTAGGCATTGAGCGCATTTATCAAACGAACGAATACTGGAATATGTCTTTTCTTTCGCCAGATCAAAGCCAAATCTTATACATTATCCAAAACCCACCCACGACAGAATCCTGCGCGCATGGGTGTCGAACAGACTCACTATGGATAGCTAACATTGACGGCTCAAATCCTATTAAACTGAGGGATTCGATTGGACAAATTACAAAAACACAATGGAATGCAGATGGCACAATTGACTTATCAATGAGCGCTTCAGAAGTTTTTGGACCAGATTATGTAGTCAGAGTGTGTGAAGATGGGAGTTGTGATGAGGAAACAGAAGATTGGCTCTTAGAAGATGATCGCTTCCCCTTTGAGTTTACGATTCATATGCCGATGGCAAGTCCTAATGGTGAGTGGGTAGCTGTTACTGTAGGGAGTGAGAAATTGTATGAAGAGGGTATTATGTCCACAGGGGCGATCTTAAATCTCAATGATGGTCGTTATATTCAGCTTCCATTTAATGGGCGGGTTGCAGTACCGATTTTATGGGAAGATGATGACACCATTCTATATCCTGTCGCAGGTACAGGCTGGGATGGTCGTGATTATGACTTACCTGAGCAATTTTATGAGCAAGATGCGATCTGGATGATAGACCTTGATTTTGAAGACTTAAGTTATGCAATTCGATGGCGGTCAACACATTGGGATATGCTAGAGCGTGACAGTCGCATGTTTAACTCAGAACAGACCCATCACATTATTCGCACATCACGTGGTGCAATTGTCTATAACATATCCAGAGGCTTAGGGATATATTGCTTTAGTATGGGATAATTGAAAAAAACGCAATTCCGTAATAGTCTATTCTGACAGTTCTCCTATACAATGAATGTTAGAATAATCATACTTAAGCATGTCAACTTAAAGGAACAGTTATGGCAGTTGAGCTACGGAAAGCCGATATTAACGATATTACCGTGTTAGCTGAGATGAATAAACAACTCATTGCTGATG
>CAYGTY010000090.1:0-24273 GCA_964352825.1 uncultured Anaerolineaceae bacterium | reverse complement strand
CTACTCACAGAATGGCAACACATTATATTGTTCGCGTTCTGCACAGGTTAAATCGCGTAAGGTATAGGTCGTTGTAATGCGCTCAATCAATTGTGATAGGCTTTCACGTTGCCATAAGCGATAAATACCTGCATCGGTCAATGAAAAAATGCGGTCGCCATCGGCACTAACCATCACATCAATCACATTTGCTGGATGACGATATTGATGCGCGAGTGTGCCTGCTTCAACATCCCAGACAATCACGGTATTATCATCGCCTGCGGATACCAACAGATTATTCTCAGCTTGATACGACATCAATCTGACTCTATTTTGATGCCCGACAAAACGCCGTTGGACTTCACCTGTGGATGTATCAATCAACTGAATACTGTTATCGGTCAAGGTCAATAAAAGATAGCGACCATCAGACGTGAGTTCACCCTGCTGAATATCAACAAAGGTTAGGCGATTGACCTCCCCTGTTGATAAGTCAAAGTCAGTCAAGCCTGCGATATTATTATCCAATTGAACAAAAAACAGTAGGCGTTCACCATCATTGCCAAAGACTGTTTTGACACGCTCACCTAAATCAATACCTGCGGGTAAGCCTAATGGGAATGTTTGTAATTCAGACGCAGTTTCTGCTTCCCATAAAATTGCATTCTCGGCATGGAGGGTTATCAATAAGCGACTATCAGACGTAAACTGCACATCAAATGATGGACTCACGGCTTCCGTATTTAACTCAATTGCACCTTCAGCAGTATCGCGCAGTAACCATAATTCACCCCTTGCCGATTGCGCCACGGCATGATTGCCTGTCGGAGAGAGATAGAGTCGCGCTAAATCATCAAAGGGGATGCCCATACGCCACTGTTCAATCCCTGTTAACGCTGAGTAGATGACTACATCACGATTATCCAATACCCCAAAGTGTGTGGCAGTGCTATTCATTGTAACAATATCGCTGGATGGAAGAGTGACGAGGGCTTGTTGGGTATCTGTATTTTGCAAAATAATATTGTCATTGGTTGCAATCAACAGGCGGTCACCTGATTGATTCATGGCAGTCCCTGTAATTGCAGTCGTGATTTCTTGGGTTAATGCGAGGTCAGTCCCGTTAATTGACCAGAGATAGACTTCGCCACCACTTGCCTGAACGATTGCCCATGCCCCATCATTGCTCACATTTACATCTTGCAATGCCCGTGTCGAGATACCCACCTCATGCAATAGCGCACCATTATCCAGCGACCATAAGACCAGACGATTATCACGGGTGGTGGATAAAATACGGTTATCATCTAAAAACTCGGCTGAGGTCAATTGTGCGCTGATGTTACTTTGATAGGTACGTTCAATTGTGCCATCCGTGATATTAACTAAAGTAACCCGTTGTCCACCATCGCTACTTTGAATACCGAGTAATGCTCGATTGCCTCGCATGGTCATAAAGACAAGACTATCGGTTGAATCTGCAATTTCGACACCGCTTAATATCGTCCAATTAAAACCTTCACTCAGGCGTAACTGCTGTTGACCTGAACCCATATCCCATAGAATCAAATCACCCATATTTGGGTCATTGGCATAAGCAGGTAACGCCCGTCCACCTGTCCATGCCAAGCCAGTCGGTGCAGAATAGCCAACATAAACTTGCCCACCTGAATCAACTGTCAACAAATCCAATGAATCAGCTGACCATTGCGACATAATCGTTTCGCCTCGTGGGTTCGACCAAGCGATAATCCGTTGACTATCTGCCGATACAATCAATTCATAGGGGAGGAGTTCCTCACCAAAATCTGCAAAATATTCATTGATCATTTCACCTGTATTGATGTCCCATGAGACAAGCATCGGGCGAATCCCTGCTGTGACGATACGTTGCCCATCGGGGTACATCGCAATCGCATTCACAACCCCCTGATGGCGTTCTAATTGATGGATAAGCTCACCTGTTGCACTTGACCAAACCATGACCACCCCATCTTGCGAAGCCGTCACTAAAAAGCGACCATCCAAACTATAGCGCAGGGTTGTGATGTCATCCTCGTGACCTGTTAATTCAAATTTGACTTGACGGGATTCGGCATCAACGATCAAGATACGGTCAAAGGTGCGCGGAATTAGAGCAAAATCACCACCTGTCGGATTTAATTCAATCCGTGAGACCTCATTTAATATCAATGACGGGCTTAATTCAGCGGAGCGACTCAAGACACGATAGACTTGTGCCGAATCGTCTACAAATTGGCTAGCCGTCATCCCTAAGACAAGAGCCAAATCAACATCCCCTGCATTGAGGGCTTGTTCGGCACTCAAAAGAAGAGCTTGCGAGTTCACTTCTTGCGCGGTTTGGAAAGTCTGAGTTGCAGTATCCGTGAGGGATTCTAGCTCGGCTTCGGCGGTACTGCGTCCGTTGGCTTCGGTTTCTGCGATTTGCTCAGCAGCAACAGCCGTCCCAGCATTATTATCACTCTCAAACTGGACAGCGGTTGCAGTCGCCAATTGCTCTGTTGCAGCAAAAATGACCGTGGCTAAGTTTGCGACTTCTGTTGAAGCAATATCTGCTTGTTCATCCGCAGAGAGCATGACCGCGGTGGCAGTCCTTGCCATCATCAGGCTGGTATTTTGCGCCGATTGTGCTGTTTCGATAAGTTGCTCGGACTCAAATTCAAAGGTTAAGACCTGTGCCGATAGTGTCCCAGCATTTTCGGATTCGGTGCTGACAATCACCAATTGCGCCTCAGCTTCGGCTTGAGCAGTCAAAGCAATGCTGGCTTGGTCAATGGCATCTTGCGCTTCGGCTTGGGCGAGTTGTTGCATCACATCGGCTGTCCCTGCACTATTCACCGCCATATCCGCTAGAGCCAGTGCAGAAGTCGCAGTCTGGGCAAAATCAGCGACAATCACCGCTTCGGCAGTCGCAGAGCCAACCACTGCCTCGGCTAGCTGAGCATTGGCAGAACTCGTTCCAGCTTGGCTGAATGCTTCTGTACTACGGCTATCGGCTACCGATTGGCTGGTTTGGGCGGACTGTGACAAACTAATCACGACCCCAACCAATACCAGAATAAGAAAGCCCATCAAAACATAAATCGATAATCCCCGTCGTCGGGTACTCTTTTGTCGTCGGCTAGCATGAATATACTCAACTTGAATTTCTGAGGGTTTTGGCTCACGGTTTGCCCCATCCGCTAACCATTGTCGAGCTTCATTTACTCGTTCCAAAGGCAAGAGTAACCCTGCATTGCGGTCACGCATATCCCAATCATTCGCCATGACCAATAACTCAGTATGCAGTTCAATATGGTCATCAACCTGCATCACATCTAATAACTCTTGGATACCTTCTTCCATCACATCTTCATCACGGAAGAAAATATAAGGGTTTTCAGCAACCGCTGGGTGAACATCCACATCAATATGTTCATCCACAATCAAGGTCACAAAGCGTTTGCTATGGCTGATGGCATATTGAATCAGAGTATTGCAAATTGCACTTTCCGCAGATTTTGGAGAGAGGGCGATTGCTACTGTATGCGAGCGTAACACACCTGCTTTCAGTACCGCTTGCCCATCCAATGTTGCACTGAGATCATCCCAACTGACCCAACACCGCAACCCCTCAGCTTTCATATGGGCATCGACACGGCGAACAAAGCGAATATCAGCAGGGTGATAAATAATGAAAATATCATATAACTGGTCAAGGTCAGGCATCGGTTATTTTGGCTATGATTTAATGGTTATTGACTACGAGTATACGTCATAATTAAGAAAATTCGATATTTTAAAGTATCTATTCACAAGGCTTCGATTGGAGCGTAGGGTTTGCGTCAGGTTGCCGTAGTCAGTCAATCCAGCATCAACTCACCAAATCAGCTTTAATAAAGATAAGAAACGGGAAGCCTTAAGTAGAAAGCAGAAAAGAGATGGACGGGTACATTATCGGGTTTATCGCAATTTCGGGGATTACAATATTGATTGGTGTGATGGCAATTATCTTTATATCATTCGAGGGGAATACGAGTGAAGAACATGACCATCGTATCCAATATCGCAACATTCGCCATGTGACCACCAATACCATCGAAACAGTCAATCTCGCTGGTGAAACAGAAATCTGGCAACGGAGTGCATAATAACAATATGGTTAAACATCATCTAGGTATATAAAAAGGACTGAGCCATTTGTAAACACAGTCCTTTTCAATATTAAAGTCGACGCGACTTATGCAAATTTAGCTTTGCGGTCACCGATATATTCAGAATCACCGAAGGCAAGTATCAAGATAAAAATCGGACTTAAGAAAAATAGCCCTAGTGTAAAACCTGCACCATGACCAAAGTTCTCAGATAAACCGTGTAAGAGTAGAACAGCAACAATTATGCTCACAAACGGAACGAATAGACCAAGAATCCAATACCAAGGTTTACCCGCAATATTCACAAATGCAACAATGTTCAAAATTGGAATCAGTGAGTACCAACCCGGTTTACCTGCTTTGCTAAAAATAACCCATTGTGCGGCAATCATTACCACAGCAACGGCTAACATCCCAATCATAAAAATTGGACTAACTTCCATATTCATTGAACCATAAGTTTCCATCGTATCCCCTTTTCATATCTAAGTGATAACTCATTTATATAGAAAGTTCGATATTGGCACAACTTTTTTTGAGCCAATACAGGGTTTTTTTATACTTTTTTACGATTTGAGTTTCGTTTTAGTTTGAAATATGGGTGTAAAACATATGATTTGAGGATAGTAAACCATAATGAGAACCCTGATTTTTAGAGGGATTATGCTATCATAAACAGAATACATAAACTGACTATTGAATGATAGAAACGATTACAAGTGAATCATGAGTGACAACGCAAAGAAAATTGGAAAGAGCAAGGCTGGGCGACGTTTCATTGCACAGATGGGATTTTATAATGCTGGCGATTTTGAGCGCATAGACGAATTTATGCGTGGCGGATATTATGACCTTATCTTGATGGAAAACCCCATTGAACGTCGTATCTTTGACCTCAAGACTGCTCGTAAACTACATGGTCGCCTCAAAGTTGCTGAGGTCGAATCAGCAGAGGAATATAGCATCAAGTTGATTATGTCCACCGAGAAGAATGATAAACGACTGCGCTTAGAGATGATTGTCGATGAAAATTATCCGCATCAAGTGATGCACTACGCACTCCATCCAATAGATGATGAATAGATAGAGGTTTAATTATGACAGCAACTGAAAAACCCAATATCCTACCTCGCCTTAATATCAATCCAGAGTTAGCGACCCGTATCCTAACAGGCTTCATCCGTGATAGCATCGCCAAAGCTGGCATGACAAAAACGGTTATGGGCTTATCAGGTGGAATTGATTCGGCGGTCTCTGCCTATCTATCGGCGTTGGCACTCGGGGCAGAAAATGTCTTGGTTGTGCGGATGCCCTATAAAACCTCATCCGAAGATAGCTTGACCGATGCAGAAGCCGTGATTAAGGATTTGAGTTTAGCCAATATGACCATCCCTATCACTGACATGGTAGACCCACTGCTCAATCAATTCCCTGATATGAGCAACTTACGCAAGGGCAATATCATGGCACGGATGCGGATGATTACCCTCTATGACCAGTCGATGGCGTGGGGTGGTTTGGTGATGGGTACGAGTAACAAAACCGAATTCCTATTGGGATATAGCACCATCTATGGCGATAGTGGCGTAGCACTCCATCCGATTGCAGATTTATATAAATATCAGATTCGGCAGATTGCCCGTCATTTGGGTGTGCCAAGTTCAATTATCGACAAACCCCCATCAGCTGATTTATGGGCGGGGCAAACCGATGAACAAGAATTGGGCTTCACCTATGATGATGCTGACCAAGTGCTGTATTTGCTGGTTGATGAACGTTATACCGTTGATGAAGTTGCCGAGGAAGGGTTTGACCACAACTTTGTCGTAAAAATCTGGGAGCGCGTCAAAGCAAATCACTATAAACGGACGATGCCTAATATTGCCAAAGTCAGCAAACGAACCATCGGGCACGATTTCTTATATCTACGCGATTACACAGGGCGCGCAGGTAAATTGTAAGCCTATCGCAAGACATTTTTTATATCGTGGATTCTGTCGCTTTCTCTACGCTTTAGAGATGAGATATTATTTTTTGATATACTCATGTATCGGGTTTATTGACGAGGTTTATTGATGTTAAAACAACTGAGTATCGTATTATTTTTACTGCTGATGATTCCATTTGCCCAAGCACAGGAAGCCAGTGAAGTCGTTGAGGGTATGTACTACCATACAATTGGGCAAACAAACTTACGGGAGTGTCCGGAAGTGGGGTGTCCACTGATTCGCCCCTATTCAGGGGGTGCATTGGTGATTGCTAATGCGATTATCGATGGTGACGAATTAAACGCAACAACAGACTGGTTAGAAATTTATGATTATCTGACCGATAAAACGGGGTATATGCACATTTCATTGACAGAAGAGTTTGCCCCTGAAGCATGGATGGTCGCGCCGATTGTGCCACAGGTCAATGATACTGTCCGCGAAATCTATCAACGCGGTTTAGAACTCGGTAATCATCATGACCGCTTCTCCAAAGTCGGGGATTGCCAAAATGTGTCCTCACACTTTTTATCAATTTTTGATGATCCACAAGAATATGCTCTTGGTGAGTTTGATAGCTTACAAGGCACGATTGACCACTTTGGTGACTCTTGGGCGCGCGACAGTGCCTCAGTCGATAATGGTTTTAATGTCGCGTCGGTTTTATCACCTCTCTGGTCTGACCCTGCCATATGCCAACCAGGGGAAAATCCATTGCAATGTGAATATCGTCTCAATCAACCCTCGATTGTCATTGTGAGTATGGAAACGTGGTGGGCGCAACGTCCAGCCGAAGAATATGAAGATTATATGCGTCAAATTGTTGAATTTTGGATTGATAATGGTGTTGTCCCGATTTTATCAACCAAAGCTGATAACCTCGAAGGTGATTATGGACTCAATCGTTCGGTATACAAAGTCGCTACCGAATACGATATTCCGATGTGGAATTTCTGGTTGTCGATTCAGTCTCTACCTGGGAATGGACTATCCGATGATGAATTCCATCTAACTTTCGCTCGTAATTTCTATGACGACCCTGTACGCTTACAATATAGCTGGCCTATCCGCAACTTAACAGCTTTACAAGCAATTGATGCAGTTTATCAAGGGTTACAGACACCTAGCGAATCATAAATTCTTATGTAGGGATGAACCCATGTCTTCATCCGCTACATATATTTTGGAGTTAGATGCTTAATCATCGCGTTGGCTATGATAAATCAGTGGATTGAGTTCATCATTATCGAGAGCATCACCAACTGACAAAGATTCAAATACCTCAGGCGGTAAGATATTCTGTGTCCCGTTGAATGTGCTACCATCTGGCATATAAGCACAAGTCATAGCACGACGTTTGCCTGCTGTCATATTTGCACCTGCCCCATGTGCAACCAATCCATTATGGAAGGAACAAGACCCAGCTTTCATCGGGGCTGGTACTGCATCTTGTTGACCCCATTCCGTATACACCTCAAATAAGTCCCCAATATTTTGACCAATATCTACATTGTCATAAGTCGCTGTTTGGTGTGATTTAGGAATAAAATACAGACAACCATTGTGGACTGTTGCATCATCCAGTGCTACCCAAATACTAATCGATTGTTGAGATGAAAACGACCAATAGGGATTATCTAAATGCCAACCTGTTGGATTCCCCCACGGCATTTTGACCAGTGCTTGGTCATGCCAAATACGAATCCCCTCAACACCTGCCAAAGTCGCCACCATACGCCCTAAATCAACATTGTGCATCAATTCGCGCACACCAGCATGATCTTGCCACAGGTTAATTCGTTGAACAAAGACCTTGTCATAATATTTATCGCCGTCTTTCATCCGACCATCAGCCAATTTACGGTCAGCCCGTTGTTCAATCGCTTCATCAACTGCTGTCCGCCATACCTCTAATTCTGTATCGGTGAGGAAGTCATCAATGACAACAAATCCATCCTCACGATAAGATTCAATTTGTTCTGTAGAGAGTTGAGTTTTCATATCAGGCAACCTTTATTGACTAAAGAAAATTACGATTAAGTATCACCTTATCCACATTAGGAACGTAAGCTTACCAACAAGTGTAACACCTCGTCTACGATGCTATCAAATAATTGGAACATCAACCGGTCATCAATTTGATAATCCCCCCCCAAGTTACCATCACCGATTTGTTCACGTAACAACATATCATCCGATAAAGTTTCAAGTTGTAATCGGGTTTCAGCTATACCTTGCGGAATAGGGGCGACCCGATTAAACGCAAAGTTTTCACTCCAATTGGCATGTTGAAGCGATAAATTATGCTTCGCCTCAAACTCGCGCACAGCCTCAGCATTCCACCAATCAAACCAGATAATGCGCGCATAATCATCTTCAATCAAATCTGTTAACGCGTCGGGAAAACGGTTTTCAGCATGTCCGTTGATAATCAAGAAATTCGTAAAGCCATGAGTAAGTAATGAGCGGACAATATCGGTTAATAAAGCATCAAAGGTGCTTTGTGCGATACTAATTGTGCCGGGGAAGTCCATAAAGCGCCTACTCACCCCAAAGTTAATTGGCGGAGCAATCACCACTTTTTCACGTCCAACCACAGCTTCGGCAATACGTTCAGGAATCCGCACATCAGTTAATAAACTCAGGTAACTGTGTTGTTCTGTCGCACCAATAACCAAGATGATGCGGTTATCCTTTGTCAGGTACTTTTCAATATCCATCCAATTTAAGTCTTTGAAACGCATATCCTACGCCTTAATTAAACATACAGTTAGATTTTTCTAACCGTATCCTATCATAAGACCCTTATAAGGTAAAAGATTATTGTGAGTTTAAAATTTTTCGGCTTTTGCAGCAATACGGTTGGCTTTGGGAGTGCCAATCTGCTTCAATGAGCGAATCGCAGTGGTAAATAAGCCACGTTCATAGCCTTGTATCAGGTTATAGCGATCATTTTTATATTTTTGTTCGTAATCCAGAAGAACACTCTCTAAGCCCGGAATCGCGGAATAATGACCGATTTGACCCAAAGATTCGGCGGCAGCAGTACGAACAACAACATCTTGGCGTTTATCTGTAAGCGACTTGATTAAAGCATCCACAGCCGATTTATCACCAATATTGCCTAAGGCTTTTGCAGCACTGGCAGCAACAAACATCGTCCGACCGTGCATCGCACTAATCAATTCTGGGACAGCAACAGAATTACCGATTTCACCAAGTTTTTCGGCTGCAATACGGCTCATTTCCGCATCTTTACCATGCAAGACTTTAATCCATTTTTTCAGACGTTGTTCTTCAATTGACGGCATTGGATTTACCTAAAAATAATAATCCTAATAAATTCACCCTAATACAATCATCATAACATAAATACAAAAATCTGTAAGCTAACTGTTTGTAGAAGGGTATAGTGAAACACTTGAAGTTAAAATAAGCCATTTTTGATTATTACTAAATGTAAGTACCGTAGCAGAGGTATTGATAAGAAGTAGAGAGACAGCAATCATGCCTCTCTACATATATAGTCAGATGGGTTAAATAACGACGTTGACTTTCGGGTCAGACCCTTTGCGCCCAGGGATGAAGATAACACGCTTTGGCGTTTGTCCATTGGTTGTACGTTGGACAACGTCTGCTGCTAATGCCAATTCCTGCGCCTTTTCTTTTTCAATCTCAGCAGGAACAGCAATTGTTTCACGTGGTTTACCATTAATCATAATCACCAATTCAACCGTATCTTCTTTGGCTTTTTCTGGGTCATATTCTGGCCATTGTTGGGTATGAACACTATATTCATGTCCCAAGCGTGACCACAATTCCTCTGCCATATGTGGTGCAAACGGTGCCATCAAGCGAACAACACCACTCATAACCATTTTCCATGTTTCTGCGCCAATTAACCCACTATTTAAAGCAGCTTTCAAGGCATTCTTGAATTTCATTTGTTCGGCAATGGATGTATTGAAGCTAAAGTCTCTTAACCCGCGTTCCACAACATCAATGGTTTGATGTAATTTACGTTCAATATCACGTTCTGCCGCAGGGTCACCTGTCACATCAGGCGCACCACTCACACCAATATCCCAGATGTCTTGTAACCAGCCTTGCGGTCCTTTGATATTATTTTCGTTCCATGGACCACCTTTTTGCCAGTCAAAGTTAAACATCAAATAACAGCGGACTGTATCTGAGCCATAGCGTTGTACCAAGTCGTCAGGGTTTACAACATTCCCTTTACTCTTGGACATCCGTTGGATTTCTAAGTGATGTTTTAATTGATTGACATTATTTTTACCCTCAATGCTTGGGATGATAATCTCAGCACCTTCGGCAATTTCAACCAGTTGTGTCACACCTGCCATATAAATACGAATGATATTTTCTGTACGGTGCATAATTTCGCCAAAGAAACCCGCAAAACCAGACGGCACAGCATTATATTCAACCACTTCTACACGGTCAGCCACCAATTTATCACCGACAAATTTGCCTGTACATAAGACGAAGTCACCACGACGCTCGCCACCCAAGACTTGCCCTTGATTGCGTAATTGCAACATCGGTTCATCAAACATGCCTTCGGTATCACGCCCTTTTTCACGAGCAATTGCTTCCGCCTCCGCAAAGATACCTATATCACGCAAAGCCTTATTAAAGAAACGTGTATACAGCAAGTGCATCACGGCATGTTCCGCACCTCCTGTATAGGTATCAACAGGCAACCAATATGCAGCTTCTTCAGGGTCAAATGCACCATCGGCATAATCAGGTGACAAGTAGCGCAATTGATACCAAGATGACTCCATGAAGGTATCCATCGTATCAGTCTCGCGACGGACAGAGTCACTCACTTTATAGAAGGGTTCATGATACGTCAGCGGGCTACGTCCTGTTGGCACAAAATCCACATCTTCGGGTAATTCAACAGGTAAACTATCATCATCTACTGGTCGAACTTCACCATTTTCATAGACCATCGGAATCGGACTACCCCAATAGCGTTGACGACTAATCAACCAATCGCGTAAACGATAGTTAATGGCTTCTTTACCGATGCCTTCTGCTTCTAACCAATTCAAGACTTTATTAATGGCAGGGTTTTTGCGACCTTTATCAGATGTGCTAATTGAGTCAATACCACCACTCAATTTACCACTGTTAATCATCATGCCTTCGCCAGTATAGGCTTCACCCATCATATCGGTCTGTAAAACTGTTGCATCACCCTCATCAATGGGCTGAATCACCAAACGAATCTCGATACCATATTTACGCGCAAATTCAAAATCGCGTTGGTCATGGGCAGGAACAGCCATAATCGCGCCTGTACCGTAGCTAATCATGACATAATCTGCAATCCAAATTGGGATTTCTTCGTTATTCACAGGGTTAATTGCATATGCCCCTGTAAAGACACCCGTTTTTTCACGGTCTTCGGACATACGCTCAATCTCTGTTGCAACCGATGCTGCTTTGATATAACCATCAACATATTTCTTTTGGGCAGGGGTTGTAATTTTGTCAACCAACGGATGCTCTGGTGCTAAGACCATAAACGTTGCACCCCATAAGGTGTCAGGGCGTGTGGTAAAAATCTCGATTGGGTGGCTATCCAATGCAGTCTTGAAAGTAACTTTTGCACCTTCACTGCGCCCAATCCAGTTGGTCTGCATAATCTTAATCGGTTCAGGCCAATCCAAATTTTCAAAGTCTAATAACTCATCAGCAAATTTGGTAATGGAAAAGAACCACTGCTCCATCAATTTTTGGACGACAGGTTGCCCCGTGCGTTCATCTTTACCATCAATCACTTGCTCATTCGCCAACACCGTCTGCAGAGTTTCCGACCAGTTGACCAACGCTTCTTTACGATAGGCTAAGTCATTTTCGTAGAATTGCTTAAAGAACCACTGCGACCATCCATAATATTCAGGGACACACGCAATCGCTTCACGTTTCCAGTCAAACATCGCACCCATGCTACGTAATTGTTTACGCATCCGTTCAATATTGCTATATGTCCACTTCCACGGATGAATATTGCGTGAAATTGCTGCTTGCTCCGCAGGCAAACCAAAGGCATCAAAGCCCATTGGAAACATGACATTATAGCCACGCATCCTCATCCAACGAGCGCGAGCATCAGATGGGGTCATCGCATACCAATGACCAATATGTAAGTCACCTGATGGGTAAGGTAACATCGTCAGTGCATAGTGCTTGGGTTTATCCCAATTTACAATCGCACGATACAATTCTGTATCATCCCATTGTTTCTGCCATTTATCTTCAATTGTTTGTGGATTATATGTGTCGCTCATTGCGTCTTTCTAGTCTCCGTATACTGCATGTCTATTGGGCGAATAAATACAAATAACCTGTTTATCAGGTCGATAAAAGTGAATCAATAAATTGTATGATTAAGGGGGCGCGCGATAAGAACAGTTACTATGTACTACATAAGGAAAGAGCGGGTCACCACGAAACCCAAAGCTGTGTGCGGTGCTTTCATAACTATCACGCTTTCAATAACTTACTTTAACAAGCTAAGCATATTATGAAATAACTTATTTGTAAACAATCTATCTGTATATATTTGCCTCTGTCACTTTGATATAATAACATGTCAACATTAAATAAGATTATATTGCCCAAATGAGGTCAGATGAGCCGAAGAAATATTATTATCACAATCGCGATTCTATTTATATTTATTATAGGATTTATGGGTGGTATCGTGTTTCAACGCTATGATTGGTCCGCGATTCTCAAAAGCTCATCAAATATCCTAACACCAACAGAAACACCTATCGACAATAATCCCTTAGAAGACACCCTCAAGCGCACACTTGATATACCAGCAGATAAAAATTACACCCTTAACGAGCTTGGATTTGAACGACAACAGCAATTTAGCCGTGACGATAGAATCTGGCTGGGTGAACAATTTGACGAAGATGGTTGTAATGAGCTTGCAGACTGGAATCTCAATTATGAGCTTGAGACATGGGATGAGCAAACCGCTCCTTACTATGACGCATTTTTAGACGATGGGTTGGGTGGATACTTTCCACCTTCTGAGAACATCAATTTGCAGTTCCGTGAGCAAGTACAGGAAACAGATACTTACACGGTTGATTATATTGTGACCGATACACGCAAGGGCGATACAAACGCACATGCCTATTTGATGATACCGAAAGCCCCTCCCCCAGATGAAAATGGCTATCCTGTGATCATCTTATTACATGCCAGCAATAACTTGATAGAATCGGTTGTTGGGTTGTACGATGACAAGGATCGCACCAATACAGCTGGGGTACGCTGGGTTGAACGGGGCGCAATTGTTCTGGCTGTAGATGGCAATGATAATCCTGCGGGGGATATTATGCGAACCGCACAACTTATCAATCGCAATGGCTATTTTCTGATGATACAACGCATTCACAGCATGATTGATTGGCTGACCCAACAAAACGACATCCCTATTCATCGCATCGGCACATATGGCATCTCCTACGGTGGGTATATGAGTTTCTGGACAGGGATTACAGATGATAGAATCGATGTTATAGCGGCGAATGGCTTTGCCCGCGACTTCACACAGTGGATATTTGAAAATCCGACAACCGCCCCAGAACCTATGCTCAGAGGATGGTTTGAATATATGGATTGGTGTCGATGGGAAACCAGCACACAAGCGAGGTTCATTGTCCCGCGTCGGCTTTTATTAGAGGTTGGCATTAATGATAAAAGCACTCTCATTGGTGATTTCACCGAGCCGAGAACAGCCCCGAACCCTGTTGATACTTATGTATTTGACCTGATGGCGGACCGTATTCAAGAAACCTATGATAATTTAGGTATTGGTGATCGTTTTTATACAGTGAAGTTTGAAGGTGGGCATGAGATGCTAAGTGAAGAAACGGAAGACTGGATTTATGAGCAACTCACGCGTCCAGTCGATGTTCCGTAGTTGGTGCTAAGGTAAGGTCGGCGCAACAAGTTCGTAGGATCTATCCCCTGTTGCGACAGCTTTAAGCGCATCGATATAGAGGTCTATGACCACATCAATCTGTGCCAGTGCTTCATTCAGTAGCAAAATATTAGGATCGTTAGGATTAACCAAGTGCATATAACGAAAAGCGACTTGTTGTGTGCTTGGGTTTGCGATAAAGCCAATCGTCGGCAACTTCGCATTAATGAGGTTAATCAACATTGCAGTCTCATCAAAAAATTGCGGATTCATCTTAAAGGGTAAGTTGACAAAGACCTGTAAAATATCGACCCCATCGCGTGGTGGTTCTGCTCCTGCAACTTTTTGAGCAGAAGAAATCTGAGCAATCGCCGCTTGTAAGCCACCTAAGGTGACAAATAAGTGGGGGATTCCTCCCCCTTGTGCTGGTTGTACTTGTGGATTCCAATTACCAAGTTGTTGCTTAAGCGTGTTCAATATATCAGGCAAAATTTAGCCTCCCAGCTTCATCTTTTTAGCAAGTAGTTCTTTAGCAGCGTCAGATTTGTCATCATCAGCAGATAATAACGAGACTTTCATCTCATCAGCTTTATCACCAAAGAAGTGAGCCAATAAGCCCATATTCATATCGCGTAAAGTTACAGTCTGTGGTGTATTTGCTTTCAATTCAGGAGATAAGTCATCACTATAAGCTGGGTTAGTGACTTCTTGGTCACCATCAGGTCCAGGTTGTAGCGACTTGACAAATCCAGTTGCAATCACTTCGGCTTGTGCGCCCACATCGTATTTACCGAGATAATTTGTAATCAAGGTTACACGTTCACCCATTGTCATCGTACCACTACGTTTCTTACTGATGAGTTTATTGAACCAACCCTTTTTCTCAGTAGTCGGGAACATGGAACGATGCCAAATATCATCACGCCGTTCAGATTCAGTCGTACTCGGCGTATAGCCATCTGGCAACTCATGACCTGAGGGTAAAGTACCATTGGCAATATAATCAGCGAGGATAACAATTTCCTGTTTCATCCGTTTGACATTAGATTCACGAATTTTACGTTTGATGTGCATACCAACGGCATAACCAATAATCCCAAGTAATGCAACACCTGAAAGAACCCAACCAACTGGACCTGCCGCTGCACCTGCACCGAGCGTTGCCGCTAAGAGAGCAATACTACCGCCAGCACCCAAGAGATTAATAATGCCTGTACCGATTTTACCGCCAAACCCTTGTTTACGTTCTGCGGTTGTTAGAGCCGTGATCATCTTACCGTATTCATCATATTTGGATTCTGTGGTTAAGATTTCAGCGGCTGTCGTAGCAATTTGTTGAAGAATAACCTGCGCTGCGTCTGCCTTATTTTGTGCAGCTTCCTCAAGTGCATCGCGTTCTTCTGCGAGTCCAGCAATCCGTGGCTTAAGCAACATAATATCTGCAATCAAAGATTGACGCTTGGTCGTGCTTTCTTCCTCTTCATACGCTGCACGTTTTTCATCAAGCTCTGTATTAGCATCTACAACTTCGGCTGCTTTATCACTCCACTGTTGTGACAGGTCACGGCTTTCCTGAGTTAAATCATCAGCTTGACCTTGTCGTACATCATTTTGGTCTTTTAGCGCTTGTGATTTCTCACCTAAGCCAGTATATAACTCGACATAAGAGGCACGAACACGTCCGATCTCTTTCTGGGTTTTTGCTCGTTTACCCGCGCTCACAAAGTCGCGAATGGCGGCGATTGTACTAAAGATTGCACCTAAACCTGCACCAACACCAAAGGCAACCCCAGAGACTAGGGCAGCAGTTGCTCCGTTGATGAGACCAGCGATACCATTTACCAAACCGCTGATACCACCAATGATGTTACCGACACTCTCGACTTCACCTTTGATTGCATCGGTTCGTGTGCGTTCTAATAAGGCAACAGTCGCATAGAGTTCCGTATCACCTGGAATCGTGCCGTCACCCTTATAATCTCTGTTCGCTTCTTTTAGAGCGGCATTGGCTTTGGCATGAAGCCTAGCATTTTGAGTGAGGTTATAAACCCCCATGCCCGTTCCGATAGTCCCTGTGACAATTGAGCCGACACTACCGACAGTGCCCAAGGTGTCACTTGTACCAGCACCTGTACCCAAATCCCCTGTACCATTGTCACCACCTGTGATATTCAGACCTTCGTTTTGGTTGAATCCAATATAGTCAAAGGTTGCCCCTGCCAAATCATTCACACCGGGGTCATCAACAGTATGTGCTTGGTCATGAACACTGCGTGTACCAGCACGTTGAATACGAGGGAATGAGGGCGTTGTTGAAGCTGAGGACTTTATCGACCCATCTTTTTGTTTACGTTGTACCAGATTTGTGACAAACTGGTTTCCCATTGTCCGTTGCAAATGGATAATATTGTCTGGAGTAAGGTTATCTACATCCATTGATGCAGGTATAGCAACCTCTTGAGAGCCTTGTGTTTTGCTCTTTGGCGACTCATTTTTTTTGGAGCTTTGCTGTTGAGGGCTTCTCTCTGCCATAAAATTTTCCTAAACCTATATCTCACACAATATCATTGTATAACGAAACCTTAAAATCCACCAAGCATTTAGTCTACTATTTCCCAATAAAGGTAAAATAAACTTGAAACTTAGGCTAAACCAAACAACATTAGAACACGATTGAAATCGAATTCCATATTATTTCCATGTTTTACGAAGTACCCGTACCCAATTTTCGTGTGTGATTTTCTTGAGAAGTGCATCCCCATAGCCAGCCTTCTGTAAAGCAGCAATCAGATTAGGCAATTTATCTGCCCCATCCACATCATCAGGGACACGCGCACCATCATAGTCAGAACCAAAACCAACACGCGTTTCACCGACACGTTCCACTAGATAATCAATATGTTTGACCATTGTCTCCAGTGGTACATCACTTTCCCATTTGCCATCTTCACGTAAGAAGCCTGTCGCGAAGTTTAAGCCAACCATACCATCAGAAGCTTTAATTGCATCCAGTTGTTTATCCGTTAAGTTACGGGGTGTCTGGCAGAGCGCATGAACATTAGAATGTGTTGCAACAAGGGGAGCTGTGCTAAGTTTGGCAACATCCCAAAACCCTTTTTCATTCAAATGGGATAGATCCAACATAATCCCGAGTTCATTACAGCGTTTGACTAAGCGTTTACCTGCATCAGTAAGTCCATCACCTGTATCGGGGGAGGATGGGAAGGCAAAGGGAACGCCATGACCAAAAATTGTCGGACGACTCCACACAATCCCTAATGAGCGTAATCCTGCTTGATAGAAGACTTCAAGCGCATGAAGGTCTTCATCAATGGCTTCGGCTCCTTCAAAGTGAAGAATTGTTGCAAACACACCCTCATCTATACATGCTTGTAGCTCATCCGCTGTACGCACAACTTTGACTTGTCCGTCGGATTGTGCTTCGATGCGAAATAAATCAGCCGCCATTGCCATTGCAATTTGTTGTGCATAAGCGAGATCGAGCGGTTTAGGTAAGGCTTTTTTAGGCAAACTCCCCGGTTCAATATTCATCTTCTTATTCGGGATAAATACAGCAAAAAAACCACCTGCTAGCCCACCCTTAAGTGCGCGTGGTAAATCTATATGACCTGTAGCGCGTTCAGTAAAAAAATCTTTAACAGAGAAATCTTCTTTTTGATAGACCTGCAATAAGGTATCGTTATGCCCATCAAAGATAGGATATTGAGACATGATTCATTGTCCTTTGGCTATTCAATTCTATGTGCATAATAGTGTCAGTAAATGGACAAGTCTGCAAGCGACATTATCAGTGGGGAAGATTATTATTGAAAACGCTTGACTTTAAATACTGGAAATTTCAGCCAAAAAGTTGTACCGTGACCCCATTGGCTTTCTACACCGAGTTGCCCATCTAACTTTTGGATAATACGATGAACAATAGCTAAACCCAAACCAAGTCCCTCAGCTTCAACATCTTTTATGCGAGTGAACATCTTAAAGAGAGCTTCTTGATCCTGAGTCCGAATACCGATACCATTATCCGTGACCCGAAATGTAACGTCCGTGTCGGTCGAAGTTGCCGTGATATGAATCGTAGGCTTGGGATTATTGTCCCCCATATATTTAATGGCATTGCTAATCAAATTCGCAAAGACTTCCTCCAACCACTGTGCATGCCCCATCACGGAGGGTAAATCTGGCTGTACTACAACTTTAACTTGACCCAACTCAATTTCGACAAATCGTTCAAAGATTGAGTCAATCACCTGATTCACATCAAGTAAGTTCATTGTTTGAGTGTTCTCCCTTAATGTAGAGAGAATCAATAATTGTTCAATCATATTGGACATACTATAGATGCGTTTTTCAATATCATCAAGAAATTTATAGGTACTGGGTTTTAATGATTTTTCGGTCTGTCGTATCATACTGACTTTGAGTGGAATTACACTCAGTGGAGATTTGAGATCATGGGCAATGGTATAATTATATGTTTCAATATCTTCATTTTGGGCAACCAGTTCTTGAGCATAATCTGATAATTGTTGTTGGGTTATTATCAATATTTGCATCTGATTAAACTTATCAATAATAGATGAAATCTGGAAACCTAATAATATTCCCAACCTCAAATCTTCATAGTCAAATGGGGTTGAGCGAGCAAATTGAATCGTCCCGAGTGCATTATCCTTATAGTTTAGAGGGATAATGAGTTTATAAAGATAATCGGGTAATAAACTAGGCGTAGGATAGTCAATCATCAAACTTTTGCGATGGCTTATCACCTGAGATAAGGTTGGATTATCAATCTTAAATTGATAGGAATTATCTTGTCCATCATATAATGTGCGTGTCTCCCACATACCATAGGTATTGAGAGAAAAAATACTGGCATGTTCTGAGGCTATTAATAGAGGCATTTTGTGTTTCAAGAGCGTAAATACAGCATCAAGATCTTTCGCTTGGTGTATATCGACACTTAAATTGGTGAGTACCATCAAACGTCGTGATTTTTCTTCCGACTCTTCCAAAAGTACACGAATTTGAGTGAGTAGTTCAGAATGACTATGAGAGGTGTTTGTTATATCTTTTTCAGAAACCATATTTAGTATCAGTCTAATGTGAGTATAAATTTAAGTCTATTAAATACTAAATATTTGACACATTAATGAGTCAACAATTAAATCGGTATTATCAAGACTAGAACACTATCATATCAAATATCAATGTGATGAATAATACAGAATCAAATAAGTATAAAGTGAGTGGTTATTAATGTGGAAAACGAAAAACACAAAAGCGTAGCCTAATAGAACTACGCTCAGTATCATCTCATAGTTATGGGGATGTAGTTTTTAGTCTTGTTCGTAAGGGTTAGGTCGCTGACGACGTGGATTATTACGAACTGGGACAGGCACACGGGCAGGTTTGCGATTTTTCGGAGACTTCGGATTTAGTAGTACCTCTATATTATCAAGGATTTCTCGACCTACTTCAACCAATTCATCCCAGACATTTCGCTTATTTTTAGCCACAGTGTAGACCTTTCAAGCTAACTTTTTGTCTTGAACAGACGATTATATTTAGAAGTCTGATGGACCTAAAGGGATTTGAACCCTTGACCTCTACAATGCCATTGTAGCGCTCTCCCAGCTGAGCTATAGGCCCTCATATATTCACCATCTTATCGCTAACACCACTTGGTGTCAATAGATACTAAATTCATTCAGATAAAAATCTGATAAATTTTTAGGATTCCGTCACTTGCCCTATAAATCGATTGACTTCTGCTTGTATTTCGTCCAATACATCTTGAGGAAGATGAATGGCTGCCCCATTATCGAGGAAGTCGCGCACTGATTGAGCTTGAGCATTATCACCACAAGCACAGCCCGGTTGGTCAACCCATTGAATCATTTGGTCATCAAAGTCAATCATTGCACCCATCACACCTGTTGTTGCTTCGTCATGCCACATCCATGTTGTCTGATATTGTTCTGCCATGTTGATGTCCTTTATCTATCATTGTTCATATTATATAGACGCGTTGATACTCTAAATTTATACTTATCCCTCATTCGCGATGACATTGCCATTCTCATCCAGAGGCTTGGGAGGTTGAACATTTCGTGTACACATATACCGTCCATAGTTCGAGCCAATATACACTTTGAAATCATAATCCCGCTGGGCTGATGGTTCAACAGCAACACCTTCGTCCGTCACACGCAAGACTCGTTGAATCACATCAATAGGGTTTCCTTTTTCTTCACCTGTGTAATCAATTATATGATTCCACTCCCGATAATTCGTCGGTTCATCGAGGATAAAGGTTTTAAAACCCTCTAATTCTAAACGATGGGTCGCGACTAATGCCCAATCAATGGCGTTACCAGTGGCGTTCACAATCGCAATTTTAGGGTGGCTTGTCGATAATTGATGTGTCGATGGTGGCGAGACTAGATACTGCATCAAGGTGGCAACATTATCGCGATTCATCTCTAAGATAGCTTTTCCCTCACCTTTTGAATAAGCATTTTCGATTTCTTCATGAATTTGCATCCCAAAATAATTCACATCGCCTGTTGTCATGGTTAACGCCATTGGAGCAAATTCAAAAATTAACTCTGGGGTGAGGTCAGTATCAACCGCTTCACTAAATTGTTGATATAGAGTCGGCAAGTCATTCAACAATCCCTGACGCTGGAAAGTACGCCATATACCCCGTAATATGTCTTGTTGACGACGACTGCGGTCAAGGTCGCTACTGGTGCGACGGCTACGAGCATACCATAAAGCTGTTTCTCCATCTAATAAGCGTACCCCTGCTGATAGGGTAAATAACGCCCAGTTCTCCTCATCATGTTTGTCACCCAGTGGGTCAATAATTTTCCAATCTTGTAAGCTACAATCAACCGTAATCCATACCCCGCCCAATGTATCAACAATCGACTTTAAGCCAAGGAAGTTAATCCGTGCATAATAATCAATCTCGATACCCAAGTTATAGCGAATGGTATCTTTCAGCAGGGTCACCCCTGTAATATCGGGGTCACTATCCACTTCGCCATAAAAATGCGCGGTATTGAGTTTGTCCATTCCGTGTCCGTCGATATATACCCATAAATCACGGGGCAACGATAAAACAGAGACCACACCCAAATCTCGATTGACCGATAGAACCATCAGCGAATCAGCTAAACCAGCACGGTTGAGGTTTTCATTTGCGACACCAATCAGCAAGATATTGACAATATCATAATCACCCTCATCCACCATCGGCATCGCTTCAGGGATAGGATCGGCTTCAGAGTTATCGTCTTGGGCAGAGACTGAAAATATTGAGAGCAACAGACAGATTACCATGATACATAATCGCAAACTGTAACTTGAGGACTTCCGCATTGAGACAACCTTCTTATCTAAAATCATGAATTTCGGCTTTCCTCTTATCCTACTTTGTTTGGTAAAAAATCACCCAACATCCACACATTGATTATCCTACGCTCAACCTACTCCAACAAATTCACATAAAAATAAACGAAAGCGGTGTGCCAAAGGTTGTAATTTTGTGGCATAATTTACATTATTATAATCGCTGAGAGAGATTAGAGTGATGGCAGACGAAAAAAAGACATTAAACATATTTGTAACAGGTGGTTCGGAAGGTGCTGGACTAGCAGTAGTCAAAGCACTCATTCAAAATGGACATAAAGTTGTAGCTAGTACCCCAGATGCTGATGGTGCATTAGCGATTCGCCGTGCAGGTGGCTTGCCTACATATCCCGATTTAACGCGTGCGGGCGAAGTGCTAAGCGTATTCCAAATGGCAAACATTGATGTTGTTGTCCATGCTGCACCCCAAGTATTTGGTGGTGTTCCTCAATCCGATTTTGATTAT
The DNA here is from genome assembly GCA_964352825.1 of uncultured Anaerolineaceae bacterium. GTDB lineage: Bacteria > Chloroflexota > Anaerolineae > Aggregatilineales > Phototrophicaceae > UBA6055. The sequence goes on along the minus strand of CAYGTY010000090.1, from coordinate 2,268 downwards.
GAATCTCATGCGGAATGGCTTGTCCAAAGTACGGATGCAGTTGTCCAAGCAGCAGGCAAAAACGAAGTTGATAAAATCGTTTCTATCAGCTTTGGTTATTTGTATGAAAGCGGACATGGTGATGTATTAAGTGAAGAAGCCGATAGTGTGCAAGATAGCGTCTATAGCCCGATGTTAAGTGCAGAAGCTGCTGTACTGGATGGTGGCGTAGATGGCTATGTTATTCGTTCAGGCTATATCTATGGTGGTCATAGCTACGGTACAAGCGCACTTGGCGATGTGATCAAAAATACCCGCCCCGTTCACAAGGGGACACATCAAGCATCTTGGATTCATGAAGATGACCTTGCATCTGCAATCGTAGCCTTGGTCGAAGCTGAATCTGACGGAGACAGCCTTGCACAAATTATCAATGTGGCAGATGATGCCGCACAAAGCCCCAACGACTTTGCACAACAATTAGGTACAGAATTGGGTTTCCAGACAGTCAACTTTGCATCAGCAGGGTTTATGACTATTTTACGCGGTCAAACCTTACGCGACCACTTGCTCAAGCGTGAAATTGTGCTTGATACTACTCACATTAAAACAACTTACGGTTGGTCAGCCCAACATCCAACTAGTTCAACAGGAATGGATGCAACAACTCTTGCATGGCGGATGATAGAAGCCAACGACTACAACGAATTTTATGATTATGAAGACAAAGCAACGCTCGCAATCGAAGCACTTAAGAGTGGTGTCGTAGCAGAAATCCCAGCAGAAGTCGAAGAAAAAGCAAAACCTGAGCCAGCTAAAGCAGTTGAAAAAGCAACAGCCCAAGCTACACCAGCATCTCCACCCCCATCAGACGGTCCAACACCGTGGAATGAAGATGAAGCCAAACGTGAAGCCCGTCGCTTGAAAGCATTAGAACGCAAGAAACGTCGTGCCGAAAAAAGCGGGGGTTAGTGAATGGCTGATTTAAAGGGAATTCTATTTGACTTTGATGACACGCTGATTGACTGGAGCGGCGTTGACCTAAATTGGCGTGATATTGAATCAACACGCCTTAGAGGTGTACATACCTATATTAATGAATCGGTTCATCCCTTTAGCGTAACAGTGGATGAGTTGGTTCATGATTATATGGAGCGAACCAAATCCGCTTGGGCAGAGGGACGTAGCACCTTACGCGCCCCCATTATGCCCGAGTTGCTCTATCAGAGTTTAATTGCGTTAGGGATTCCCGAAGACAAGATTGACCGCCTAGCTATTCTACAAGCCTATGGATGGGATGTAGTCGAGGGGACAGTTGTCTTTCCTGATGTACCAGAGATGCTAGAAACGCTCATTGCAAATAAAATAAAAATTGGGATTGTCACCAATGCCTCACAACCGATGGCAATGCGAGATGCAGAACTGATAGCCCACAATTTGATTGATTATTTCCCTGATTACCGTTTATCAGCTGCCGATGCAGGTTACCTCAAACCGCACCCAAAAATCTTTGAATATGCCTTAAATGTGATGGGAACATCACCCGAAGAAACGGTATTCATTGGGGATAATCCTATTGCAGATATTGCAGGGGCGCAATCGGCAGGGATGCGTGCAATTTTACGCGTCAAAAAAGATACACAAAAGATGATTAGTGGCTTAATTGTCCCTGATGCAGCCATCAACACGATGGAAGAACTGCCTCACATCCTCGACCAATGGTATCCAAATTGGCGAACAGATGGCGACTGAGTTACCCCTTCTTACTGACCTCAATTTGATTATTACAGGGTATATCGAACCCAATCGCCCGCGTATTTCAAGGCAACTTTCAGAGCGGTTGGGTCTACGTATGGTCGATGTAGACCGCCAGATTGAGGACCGCTTTGGAGACTCTATGGATGTTATCCGCAGTACCTATGGACAACGTCGCCTCAAAACCGTTGAAACCGACATCATGGATGAAATCAGCCTCTATCGCAACACCTTAATCCGTGTGAGTGGTAGCACTCTCATTAACAGTGGATATGTTGAATCGCTTCAACGCACAGGACCCATTGTCTGTTTAGTCGCATCACTCGATTCCATCCTCAAACGTATTCATCTCACACTGGGCGCACGCTATCACAATCCATCAGAACGTGCCGCCGCGATTGGTGAACTGCAACGCGAATGGAAAATCCGCGACTATGATAATGTCTACGAATTTGATGCCACCTATAAAGCCGAAGCCGATTTGATTAAAGAGGTTGCCGATTTCTGGCGTGATATTGCGCTACGGCGTGGTTA
>CAYGTY010000089.1:0-24279 GCA_964352825.1 uncultured Anaerolineaceae bacterium | reverse complement strand
AATCAAAAAGAGTATGCTATTGACGACATACTCTTCGATGTTTTCTAGCTTCCGATTTTTAATCTGATGCTGGCTCAGTTGCTGGCATTTGCTCTTCAACTTCAGCTTTAGGTTGCTCTGGGGCGAGCGGAATTACGAAGTTAAAGGTTGAGCCTTCACCTAATACACTATCGACCCAAACCTCTCCATCGTGTAGTTGAATAATGGAGTAGGTAATCATCATACCTAGACCCGTCCCCGGTTGATCATATGCTTTTTCATTTGTACTGCGGAAGTATTTCTCATGGAAGAGGCGGTTGAGGTCTTCTTCGCTCATACCGAGCCCTTGGTCTGTAACTGAAATCAGCATCACATCACCGAGGTTCTGTTCTTTACGTGAACGATACTTGCGCATAACTTTGGTTGTGATAGTGATGGTCGTTTCCGCACCACTATATTTATGGGCATTGGTAAGCATGTTTGTCATGACTTGAATTAGACGAATCGCATCAGCATATATTAAGGGTTGTTGATCATCTTGGACAACAGAGACTTTCTGGGATTTATCATCAAATTGTTTTTGTAATGGACGAATCGACTCATTAATCACTTGCATGATATCAACAGGTTGTAGCTCGACTTTAAGTTGACCTGCCTCTAGCTTTGCGAAATCTCGTAGGTCATCAATGATAATTTGCATACGATTAGAATTACTATTAACGACTTGCCAGAAACCAAGCTGTTGTTCATCGACACTTGTTCCACCGATGCCCTTGACCATCAAATCAGAATACCCTTTGATAGATGTTAATGGGTTTTTCAACTCATGTGCAGCAAAGCCCATAAATTCAGATTTGGATTCGTTAGCACGGGTGAGTTCTGCATAAAGTTGAGCATTCGCAATCGCGATACTGGCATGTTCTGCCAAGCGTTGACCAAATGCCCATTGACCGAGACTGAATGGTGGGTCTTCATTGGTTTCTAGAATCAAAATGGCGTTAATATCATCTGCTGACATCATCGGGAATGTCAATTGACTGATACTACCGCGTAGGGCTGTTTCATAATTCGGATCAATCGAGGTGTCATAGACAATATCAGCTTGACGACTCCGCATCACACGTTGCAAAACACCACGTCCCAGTGACCATTGCAATCCTTGTGCCCCAGCAGGGTAGTCCTCTTCTTCATATCCAATGACTGCAACAATTTGGAGATAAGGTGGATTGCCTTGAATAATACCGAGTGCGCCAGCTTGTGCGCCAGTGTTATCCATCGCGGCTTCCACTGTAATCCGAGCAACCTCGCTAAGTTGTAATGTGCGATTCAGCTTACTATCGATACTTTCCAGAATTTCAAGCTCTGCGACACGTTGCGCCAATTGCAAATCTGTCATTTGGAAGAGGCGTGCATTTTCAATTGCAACCGCTGCCTGACCTGCAAATGTGGATAAGAGGTCAACATCATCTTGAACAAATAAGGTTTTGTCTTTTTTATTGATCACCTCTAGCACACCGATAACACGCTCTTTAGCAATCAGTGGAACAGCTAAGAGGGATTGAGTTGAGAAATCATCGCTGACATCGGTATGTTGTTTGTTTTGGGCGACATCATTTTCGATAACAGGTAAACTGGTTTGAGCAACTTGCCCAACGACCCCTTGCCCACTCTTCAAGCGTGAGCCAATGAGTTCTTCACCACTACCACCAACAACAACTTTGAACTCTAATTCGTCTTCATTATCTTCTGCAACGAGCAAGAGTGAGCCTGCTTCTGTATTTAAGATTTCTACAGCACTTGTCATAATCACTTCAAGTAGCCCATCAACCTCAAGCTCAGAGGCAGATAACTGACGACTAATATCATTGAGCACCTGTAGTTGACGCGCCCGCATATTAGTTTCATTAAATAAGCGCAAACGATCAAGTGATGATGCAGCTAATGCACCAATATCATCTAATATTTTGAATTGCTCATCGGTATAGGTCTCATCAATTTTTGTTTTACCAACAGCGAGAACACCTAATTTACGCGCACCAGAGACTAAGGGAACTGCCATCCATGCTTTTAGATGCTTGGATTCCATCACCTCTTTGATACCACGCCTTGCCATCTCTTGTGTGTAATCGGGTACAATCATAGACTGGGATTGAGTAAATACGGTATAAATCAAATCGTCTGTGGATTTCCAACGTACACCCTCTTTTTCCTCGATACGATCATTCTCTTCAAGGAAAAATGCGTAATACATTTGGTCGGCGTTATCATCATGAAGCGCAATGTAGAAGTAGGGTACATTAATGAGACGATAGGTCTGTGCATAAATTAACTCAAGCAAATCGTCAAATTGAATCGTAAAGTTGACTGCCTGACCGACTTGACTAAGAACATCTAACTTCTTCAATTCTCGTTGGAGTGAATCAATCACTTGCGCCCGTTCAATCGCAATCGCTAATTGAGCGACGAGGTTACCGATAAATCGAATTTCCTCAAAGGAATATTCTCCATTGGTAGAACGTGGTAAGCCAAGTGTGATAAACCCATTAAGTTGACCACTACCTGATAAACCTGCAATGGCATAGGGTTGTAATAAATTAATCCGTGATTCATCAATAAGCATTTGCTTAGGTAGGGGTTTACTTGCATCTAAAATAACAATTTCATGGGTCTTATTTAAGAATTTGACGATGCCACTATTTTGCCCAAAACGTACATCAGTTGATGCTTTGGTTTCGCCAAATGCTTCATAATCACCTGTTTCATAACGGGGTAAGAAAATAAACAGATTAGAAGGTGCAATTGATTCTTGAAGCACTCTCTCAAATTCACTGATAATATCGTTAAAGTTGACCAAAGATGTGAGTTTTTGATTAAATTGTTCGACACTTTGCTGATAGTTATAGCGCGCTTTATAGTAAATCTTGTCAATGCGCTGCTGTAATATATTCCGCAATGGCGAGAAGAACATCACAATCACAAACATGGTCAATGCAATGATAATCGGATTATTGGATTGGATTGTGCCTTGTGTAACAAAGGTCAACCCAGTGACCAACAAGAAGTACCCGACAACCAAAATTGCGAGCATGATGCCATAGGTAATGCTACGACTAATGATGCGGTCTGTATTGAATTGACGATATTGTAAAATCGAATAAGCGATAGCCAGTGATGATGTGATGTAGAAGGGCATTGTGGCTTCGATACTAATGCCTAATGCCGCTTGTGGATTAATGACACTAACAATCCGCGATATAATGTATAGCCCAATTGGAATGATAATGAGAGAGATACCAATAATCAGCGTATTGGCTTGGTCACGACGAGCTAATGTCATTGCGCGTGGACGTTGTATGCCAATAATTTGTGCGGCAAAAATTAAGGTGCTACCAATTAAGAAATAGCTGGGGACTTGCAATGCTAGATTAGCCCCTTGCGGTGTTTCTGGGTTTATATACGCAAACAAAGCTGTCGCTACTAGGATACCTGCTACGACCAGTGGAATATAATTAATAAGGGGTTGGGTATGGAGAATGGGTAACTTATTGGGGAAGCGTAAACCCAATGTGATCAGTAACGCCCCGATTGAAATGGTTGCCAAAATCCATAATGGAATTAGTGTCCATGTTGTGCCGAGGTCAAATGTCCCTGTAGTATGAATTGCTGTCATCATACAAATGAGAGTTGCGAGCAACGCAATATTTTGATTACGGCGTAAATAAATGATGCCAACACCGATTAGAAAGACGATTATACCCGTAACAAAAGGCATCCCGAAAAAGGTGAAAAAATCTCCATCAGGAATTTGTTGCAACTCAACCTCATACTGACATTGATAGGTATCATTGATGATGTCTCCACAAGCAGAGGGGTTTGTATTGGCACGGGTTGCATTGCGCTGTATTGTGACCGTCACTATATCGCCAATATCATACTTTCTCAATGTTGTTGCTAATGCTTGTTGGGCAGTTCCAAAGTCCATGACATTATCAGAGAGAGCGGTTTCATCGATGGCTAGAATCACGTCGCCTTGTTGGATACCCGCATCTAAACCATTCCATGCTTGACCACTCGCTGGGCGACCTGCATTTACGGCGATGCCATGTGTTGTAAATAACCCCAAAAATGGCTGTGATTGCCAATTCACCGCCATGATGAGATAGGCAATGATGACAAGACCTGTAATACCTACAAACCCAAGTATCAAACGATACCCAATAGAACTCTGGGTAGATGCACTATCATGGGTTGTCGCTGGTGTAGGCACTGTATTATTTTTTATTGGTGTGGATGTTACACTCATGTCGTATTCCCGACTTCAAATATCACACAAACCTTTTTGTTATTGTATCACAAGCTAAATGTTGTATAGATTGTGGTTTGGTTTGATTTGTGTTGAGTTTGTCAAAATTATGCCATCCTACATACTTGGTTTCATGCAAGATAACTTAATTGTAACCGAGAATTGCGTATTTGAACTATAATTCTTTTATACATATTGAAAACTCAGACAAATTTTAATCTAGGAGCTAGTCTATGAGTAAACGTCCTCCTAAAGTTTTAATTGCAAAACCGGGTTTAGATGGTCATGATCGTGGTGCAAAAATCATTGCGCGGGCTTTGCGAGATGCTGGTATGGAAGTGATTTATACAGGCTTACGTCAAACACCTGAGATGATTTCAGAATCGGCTTTACAAGAAGATGTCGATATGGTTGGCTTGAGTATTTTGAGTGGCTCACATATGACACTTGTGCCAGCGGTACGAAAAGCTATGGATGAATCTGAACTAGATGATGTACCGATTATTGTGGGGGGGATTATTCCAAATCAAGATAAAGCCGAATTATTAACTTATGGCGTTTATGCTGTGTTTGGTCCTGGGACGAGCTTAGATGATATTATCAAAGAAATTTATGAAATTGCTAGATTGAAAGATAAGAATGCGTGACAGTTCAAGATATTTTAAAGGGTAACCGTCGTGCCTTAGCTCGTTTTTTGACCAAAGTCGAAAATCATCGCGACCAGATTCAAGCAGAACTATCGGAACTTTTTCCATATTCCAGTAATGCACATATCATTGGCATAACGGGCGCACCGGGGACGGGTAAAAGCTCCTTGGTCACCACATTGACAAAAATATTACGCGGACAAGATTTGACAGTTGCGATTGTTGCGGTTGACCCAACGAGTCCATTTTCGGGTGGAGCGATTTTGGGAGATCGTATCCGAATGCGCGACTTATCAGGGGATAAGGGCGTATATATTCGTAGTATGGCAACTCGTGGTAACTTAGGTGGTTTGGCAAGTACCACTCAAGATATAGTCCGAGTGATTGCATCGGCTGGTTATGATGTGATTATTGTTGAGACTGTTGGCGCAGGGCAAAGTGAAGTTGATATTGTCCGCATGGCACATACCACTTTAGTGATTGAAGCTCCAAATCTAGGGGATGATGTGCAAGCGATTAAAGCAGGTATCTTGGAGATAGCCGATATTTTGGTGGTTAATAAATGCGATTTAGTCGGTGCAGATAGAACAGTGAGTGCCTTAAAGGGTATGTTAGAATTGGGACACCCCACTAAAAATATGACTGATGAAGCCGAGTTGTGGATGCCACCGATTGTCCGTACATCGACTAAAGACAACATTGGCATGACTGAATTAACCGAACAAATTCATGCTCATCGTGAATATATCTCACAAAGTAATCTGCGTGAAACTTTACGCCAACAATACCTGAAGGACGAGTTTAACGGACGGCTACAGGTCAGTTTATTTAAACGTTTGATAGACACTATTGATGAGGATATGATAACTGGTATCATCAGGCGTATCGCCCAATATGAGATTGATCCTCAACAAGGTGTTGATGAACTTCTCAAAGATATGGATTTTTCTCGTAGACCTAAATAATATTCAAAAAACTATGATATGAGGCTCATATGGAAAAAGTCCCCGGTACAAAACATAATCCTGATAAAACACAACAAGAAGAAGAGGTCATGTCATCAACTATGCGGTTTGGCTCGATGAAGATATTTTGTGGTAGTGCCTCGCAAGGTTTAGGTAAAGAAATAGCAGATTATATTTCTTCAGAGTCTTCCTATTCCATACAACCCGGTGCATATAATCGTAGTATTTTCTCTAATGAAAATATATTCATTAAATTAGAAGAGAGTGTGCGCGGTAAAGATGTTTATCTCGTACAAACAATGGCATCTCCTGTGCATGATAATTTCATGGAGATGCTGATTATGATTGATGCACTCAAACGTGATTCTGCGTGGCGTATTAATCTCGTTGTTCCTTATATGAGCTATACCCGTTCAGATAAAAAAGACCAACCCCGTGTCCCTATCACAGCGCGTTTAGTCGCAAATATGATGGAGACCGCAGGTGTTGATCGTTATATCACAGTGGATTTGCATTCAGGGCAGATTCAAGGCTTCTTTAATATCCCTGGCGATGCACTGACAGCTTTCCATTTATTAAGTGATTATGTAAAGCAGAAGATTGCTAATGGTGAATTGGAAGACCTTGTTGTTGTTGCAACCGATTTAGGTTTTGCAAAACAAGGACGTAACTGGGCAGAGTCTTTGGGTGTCCCGTTGGCATTTGTAGAAAAACGCCGTGTCGATAACGCTGAAAGCCCCAAAGCACTGTCATTGATTGGCGATGTTAAAGACAAGACGGTGTTACTTGTTGATGATGAAGTCAATACTGCGGGTAGTATCGTGAATGCTGTTAATGTGGTTCGTGATTATGGTGCGAACGATGTTCTATTTGCTTTTACACATCCCTTCTTCTCCGAGGAGGCCTATAAACGACTTGCCAGTTTAGACTTGCGCGAAATTATCTTTACCAACACTTTACCCTTGCCCAATAACCGTAAATTGCCCAATATGACTGTTCTATCGGTTGCTCCCTTGCTAGGCGAGGTTATCCTACGTGCTCATGAAGGGCGCAGTGTCGGCGAACTATTTGATGAATAATATGCAGGATCCTGACCCCATACAATCAGATGAAATACCCAATGGCGACTCTGTGACCGATGAGTCTTCCAGCGAGATTTCCACACGGAGTTTATTGTTGGGTGGGGTTGGTTTTTTGGCATTATTGACAGTTCTTTACCTATTGGTGCAATCAATTGGTATTGAGAAATTACAACAAACCATCGCTGATGCTGGCATATTCGGACCTCTGATCTTTATTGGGATTAAGGCTCTGACCTTTACCTTTGCTCCGCTATCCGCAGGTCCGATTCAATTTGCTTCAGGAATATTATTTGGGGTAGTTCAAGGTACGCTCTATTCTGTATTGGGTGAATTGATTGGTGGCTCAATCAACTTTATGATTGCGCGTACCTATGGTCGGCGTATTGTGGCTCGTTTTGTGGGTAAAGGCGCGATGAAACGTGTGGATGAATTTTATGAGCGTTTCCTTGATGACTGGAAATCTCTATTGATGGCGCGTGTTTTACTATTTTCCGTCTATGATTTCATTAGTTATGCGGTTGGGTTTAGCCGAATCCGATTTTCTGTATATGTTATTATCTCATTTTTGGGTGGATTGCTTCCGACCTTTATATTTGTCCTCATTGGTTCAGAAGCCTCACAAAATCAAGATGTGTTATTGATGTTTTATGTGGGGGCAGGTGTATTGTTCTTTGCCTTTGTATTATTACGCCGTCCAATAACCCGACTTTGGAATCAGATGCAGGGCGATAGGCTAAAAAACTCCTAATTACTAATTGTCTGAAATGTGTCTAATAATTAATAAATCCCCACGAATTAATTGTAATATAGTGTAACTTAATTTATAATCAATAATACATGTGCAAATAATTAGTGGTGTTAAATGATAAGAGTGTTGGTTGTAGATGATAAACCTATGCAAACAGAATTGATGTGTGCAATGCTTGCACACATGGGTATTGATTGTATCGTTGCTCATTCAGGTGAAGAAGCTGTATACGCTGCTGTGCATCAATCACCTGATTTAATTCTGATGGATTGGATTATGCCAACCGCAACTCTGACAGCTGATGAAGCAGTGAGGGAAATCTTATCTAACCACCTAACACATCACATCCCTATCATTGCATTTTCTGCATTTGATGATTTAAGACAGGCTCTAGAGATTGGCTGTGTTGATTATCTCTATAAACCATTCAAGATGACCCTATTAGCTGAAAAATTATACCCTTATTTACCTCAATAGGATTGCGTTGCCTTGTCAAGTTGTTGTATTTCCTCATCACTTAAAGTCAAGACAACTGATTTGATCGTTTCTTCTAATTGATCGACAGTCCGTGCGCCGACAATCGGTGCGGTGATCGTGGGCTTCTTTAACATCCAAGCTAATGCAACATGAGCAATGCTTGCATCATGGCTTTCTGCAATGTTCTTCATCATATCTAAAGCATCATAAGCGGCTTCATCATTTATCAAACTCTGGATAAGTCCGCCACCCGCCCGACTATTATCAGGTGTTTTATTGTCTCTCGTATATTTACCTGTTGCGAACCCTGCAGCAAGTGGGCTATAAGGAATAACCGCGATATTTTGGTCGGCACAGGCTTGAGCTAATTCGCTTTCGTATTCTTTGCGATGAAAAATACTGTAGTGGGGTTGGAGTGAATCGTAACGAGCAAGATTATTCACATCACTTATCCAAGACGCTTTCATTAACATCCATGCGGGGTGATTACTGGTGCCGATATAACGAACTTTTCCACATTGGATTAAACTGTCTAATGCGGATAAGGTTTCTTCCATTGGGGTAGAGTCGTCGAACCAATGAGTTTGGTATAAATCAATGTAATCCGTTTGTAAGCGTTTTAGGCTATCCTCAACTGCATGGATGATGTGATGGCGACTCAATCCTTCACCATTTGCACCTTGCCACATTTGTCCACGGACTTTTGTCGCAACAATGATGTCTCTGCGATTCTGGCTTTTGAGCCATTTACCGATGACAATTTCAGATTCGCCACCAACATGCCCATCTACCCAACTTGAATAGATATTGGCAGTGTCGATAAAATTAATACCATGATTAAAGGCATAGTCTAAAATTGAAAATGATGTTTGTTCATCGGCGCTAGCACCAAAGTTCATTGTGCCGAGGCATAGGCGGCTAACCTTTAACCCTGTACGACCTAAGCGAGTATATTGCATAATGGCTTCCCTTAATATTAATAGTGCAACTTTTTATAAGTTACAACGAATAATGATTAACACGATTCTATTATAAGTCCCCTAATTCTAACGGGTTATCTATATCCTTATGATATAATCGCTGACAGCAATATTACCTTAGTCGATGTGAGGTGCCATGTTTAGGAATATAGTCAAAACAATCTTTGGTGACCCAATGGAACGTGCAATTTCAGGGTATCGGGAAACTATTGAAGAAATTAGTGCAGTTGAACCACAGTTACAAAAACTGAGTGATGAAGAACTCAAAGCCAAGACACAAGAATTTAAAGACCGCCTTGCTGGTGGTGCAGAGCTTGACGACATTCTTGTAGAAGCCTTTGCGGTTGTTCGTGAAGCATCTGTTCGTACCATTGGATTGCGTCATTATGATGTTCAGATGATTGGTGGGATGGTATTACATGAGGGGCGGATTGCGGAAATGAAGACGGGTGAAGGTAAAACACTCGTTGCAACATTACCACTCTACCTCAATGCGTTGACAGGTCGTGGCGCACATCTTGTTACCCCTAACGATTATCTGAGTAAGCATGGTTTGCAGACAATGGGACCTATATATCATTTACTCGGTTTATCGGCTGCTGTGATTCAGAATACAGGTGGGCAACCTGATAGTGGGTCATTCTTATTTGACCCTATTTATATATCGGATGATGCACGCTATCAAAACTTACGCCCAATTACCCGTCGTGAAGCATACCATTCAGATGTTTTGTATGGTACGAATAATGAGTTTGGTTTCGATTATCTGCGCGATAATATGGTGCTAACTCCTGACCGCCTTGTTCAACGCGAACTACATTATGCGATTGTGGATGAGGTCGATAGTATCCTTATTGATGAATCGCGTACCCCATTAATTATCTCAGGTCCATCTGATGAACCGTCTGATTATTATGGTAAATTTGCGAGTATCGTGAAAAAGCTCAAGGCAAGCTCTGATGACAGTGTTGATGCAGAAGAACCTGATGGTGATTATGTGGTTGACATCAAAGATCGGATTGCTTATTTAACAGACCAAGGTGTTGAAAAAATCGAAGAAATGCTAGGGGTTGGGCAACTTTACCATCCTGACAATTCTGAGATGTTGCCTTATCTTGATAACTGCTTACGCGCCCATAGCCTTTATGAACGTGATAAAGCCTATATCTTGCAAGGTGGTGAAGTTGTCATTGTTGATGACTTTACAGGTCGTCCAATGCCGGGTCGTCGTTTCTCCGAAGGCTTACATCAGGCGATTGAAGCAAAAGAAGGTGTTGAAATCCGTCGTGAAAATATTACGATGGCGACGATTACCTTCCAAAACTTCTTCCGTATGTATGATAAATTATCAGGTATGACGGGTACTGCGGTGACAGAAGCCGAAGAATTCGAGAAAACCTATAGCCTTGATGTTATTCCAATTCCGACGAATCGCCCTGTTATTCGTGATGATGTTGACGATTTGATTTATGTCAACGAAAAAGCGAAATGGGATGCGATTGTTAATGAGATAAAATACCGTAACGAACGCGGTCAACCTGTGCTGGTTGGTACAGTTGCTGTTGAGACCTCCGAACGTCTGGGACAATACCTCGATAGAGCTGGAATCCCACATGCGGTTTTGAATGCGAAGCAACATGAACGTGAAGCAGAAGTGATTACCCAAGCAGGTCGCCCAGGTGCTGTAACCATTGCAACCAATATGGCGGGGCGTGGTGTTGATATTCTATTAGGCGGTAATCCTGATGGCTTGGCTCGTCAGACCATACGTCGTCAAGGTATCGACTTAACCGAAGCAACACCAGAACAGTGGCAAACTGCGCTTGCAGAAGCCGAAGCAATCGTTGCACGCGATCAAGAGATTGTCATACAAGCTGGCGGATTATTTGTACTCGGTACAGAACGACATGAAGCACGTCGTATTGATAATCAGTTGCGTGGACGCTCTGGTCGTCAAGGTAATCCCGGAGAATCTCGTTTTTACCTCAGCCTTGATGATGACTTGATGAAACGTTTTGCGAACGATAATGTCAAGAAATTGATGGCAACTGCTGGTTTCCCTGAAGATGAGCCGATTCAACATGGCATGATTAGTAAGTCGATTGAACAAGCGCAAATTCGAGTTGAGGGACATAACTTCGATATTCGTAAACGCTTGGTCGAATATGATGATGTTGTTAATCGTCAACGTGACATTATCTATGGACAACGTCTTGATTGGTTGAATAAACCTGCTGAAGAACTTCATGCCGATTACCTTGCAATGGTTGAAGAACAGATTGTAATTGTTGTCGGAGAAATTTTTGGTGAAGATTCCGAAGGCGAGTTACTTGAAGCTGAAGCCATGTATCAACAATTATTGAGTACAGGTTTGCCTGTTCCAGAAGATGTCACAGCAGAATTGCTAGATACAATTGAAATTGAAGAGTTAACCGAGCAATTAATCCAACATGCCCGTGTGATGTTTGCGGAAAAACAAGCACAACTAGAAGAAGCGCGCGAAGGCTTGATGGAAATTGCAGAACGCCAAACAGTGGTTCGGGCTTTAGATCATTATTGGCAACGTCACCTCACTGACCTTGATATTTTACGTGAGGGGATTGGCTTGCAAGCGATGGCACAAAAAGACCCATTAGTCGAATATCAGCGTCGTGGCTTCCAGATGTTCCGCCATGTTGAAGATACCTTCCGCCGTGTTGCTGCGCGTAATATCTTCCTTGTCCAACCTGCTATTGCACAACGTCCACAAATGCAACGGCGTACCCGAGAATATCGCCCAGATGCGACAACAGGTAGCACGAGCCCTCCACAACAACAGACCGTGCGTAAGAACAAGAAACGTCCGGGGCGCAATAATGAATGTTGGTGTGGTTCTGGTAAAAAATACAAACATTGCCACATGCGCGAGGATCAACAGTCAGGTAAATGGCAAGAAGCCTGAGATTGTGTATAATAGAAAAAGGAGTAGGTAATTGGTTTTTTACCTACTTCTTATCATAAAATCAGGGGAAAACAAAAAAATCAAATAATAATTAAGTGATTTTGTTTGATATATGCAAACTGCCTAATTATTGAGTCGCCAAATTTGGATTTTTAGGTTATTAATAGAGTAATCGTTAACCTCGTTTTTGTATTAGGAGAAAGTTGTATGGTACAGAGCCAGCCATCACCCTCAATTGATATGTCTCCACAGTGGCAAGAATTTATCCAGACAAAGATAAATTCGTTTATTAAATGGGATTTGATACGATTTTTTCATGATAACCCCCATATGCAAGATACTGCGGAGAATATAGCGGGCTATATTGGTCGTGATACAAATACGATCGTGCGTGAATTAGATGGTTTGGTAAAGGCAAGTGTATTGATGGTGAGTGAGCAAAATCGGGTTAAGAGCTATCGGCTTACCAATGATGTTGCGACTCGGGATTTGATACGAGAATTTGTCGCAGCTTGCTTTGATCGTAACTTTCGTGTTCAAGCCATACATCATGTGATTCATGGTATTACATATAAGTCTAGTTGAAGAGCAGATTGCAGGTAAACGGCAGTGGATAACCTTGCAATATCACAATTTTTATCTTTATTTACTTGGTTTGCCATTGCCACCCTCATAGTCTTTATCCTTCTCATTGCGCGATTTTATCAAAAATTTTCGGGGAAACGTACACAATTCCAACTATTCAGTTTGGTAATTGTTGTATTTGGGATTGCGACAGTGCGTTATACAAGCCTGAGCCGTGTTTCGGGTGATGTCATAGCGGATACATTTTCGTTGATTGGGGGGGGCTTGTTATTATACCTTGCCATCCAATTGTATTATCGAATGATGCAATCTAATAAAAACAAAAGTGACTAGGTATTTATAATGATAACGGACATCCTAGAAATATTGGGCTTATTGGGGCAGGTATCTATTGGGGTGGTGATGATCGTTCTTGCCCGCATTAGCCAGAGATTAGGACATGTGACTCATGCAAGACAACATCATATCTGGTTATATGTCTCAGCTTTATTGATGTGGATAGGTGTTATTATCCAATTTATATTGTTAGTACAAGGTATAGATGGTAAATCGCAGTTGCAACAAGACGTACTCTGGGTATTATTAATTAAAGGGCTACCTGCACTTGGCATTACAATAGCTGTTGTTGTTGCATGGCATTATTGGAGCTGGTTATTAGCAGAACGCGACTAACATAGCATTGATATACCCACATCTGAGAATAGGGATTACATTTGATGCAAGACCCCATCTATGAGCAAGTCAAAGGTCTTCCAAAGGTCGAGTTACATCGTCATTGGGAAGCCTCTATGCGCCTAGCAACACTCGTTGACATTGCAATACACTATGATATTGAGATGCCTGAATATGATACGGAAACACTGCGCCCATTTGTACAGGTTATGCCTGATGAACCGCATTCGATGCAACATTTCCTCGGTAAGTTTGCTATGCTCCGCCAATTCTATCGGTCTTTAGATGTGATTGAACGTATCACCCGCGAGATTGTGATTGATGCGGCAGAAGATAATGTCCGTTATATGGAATTACGCTTTACACCAAAGGCTCTTTGTAACATTTCTCATGCCAGTGTTAAAGAAGTTGTTGAATTGGTTTGCCAGACGGCGCTCCAAACAGCCGAACAACATAATATCATCGTGCGTTTGATTGCATCCATGAATCGCCATGAGTCGGTTGAATTTGGTGAACAGGTTTTGCGTGCGGCAGTTGACAACCGCCATAATGGGATTGTGGGCTTAGATTTGGCTGGTAATGAAGAAAAGTCCGCCTTGCCATTTCGTGATATTTTTCGCTCTGCTAAGCAAGAAGGACTCGGCATCACTGTCCATGCAGGCGAATGGAATGGGGCAAGTAGCGTTTGGGATGCTGTTGGTAATTTGTATGCTGACCGTATTGGGCATGGGGTACGTGTTTTAGAAGACCCTTCAATTACCAATATCCTAGTTGAACGCGAAATTGTCTTAGAAGTTTGCCCAAGTAGCAATGTTTTAAGTGGTATTGTGTCTTCTTTGTCAGAACATCCGCTACCTGATTTAATAAAACAAGGGCTTCAAGTCACAATTAATACAGATGATCCGATTATTTGTAATGTTAATTTAACGGATGAAATTTATTATACACTCAAACATATGAACCTGACGCTTGATGATATTAAAATGAATATCATTCGGGCGGCGCGATCCTCGTTTCTTCCCTTACAAGAACGTGATGCTTTGGTCACACAATTTCAGACATTATTTAATGCAGATGAACTATGAACTTTAGTTTCCAAAAAGTGATACTGTCATGATTGCAATTGGTGATATTCAAGTTTATATATTCAATGATTCGGTCACATGGGTCGACCCTGGTGGACCCTTTGGGCTTGTACCGCGTGTGCTATGGTCACGATATGTTCAACCTGATGACCGTCACCTCATCCCAATGGCAACACATAACCTATTGATACAAGCCGATGGCAAAAATATCATTGTTGACACAGGGTTTGGTAATCTACTGACAAAAGAAAATCAAAAACGGTATAACATGACCTATACCGACGGCACACATAAAGGGCTTGCCGAGATAGGTTTGTCGGCTGATGATATTGATATTGTGATTGATACCCATTTACATAGTGACCACTGTACAGGGAATCATCGGATTAATGCTGATGGTGATATTGTGCCAGCCTTCCCCAATGCCGAATATGTAGTGCAACGCCGTGAATATGAAGATGCCCTCAAACCAAATGAACGGACTCGTGCGACTTATCTATTTCCAAATTATGTTCCACTGCTTGAATCTGGACAAATGCGCTTATTAGATGGGGATACTGAAATTGTGTCGGGTGTTACAGGTATTGTGACTTCGGGGCATACCCCTGCTCATATGAGTGTACGGATTGAAAGTCAGGGCGAGTTTGGGGCATTTCTCTGTGATTTATCAACTTATGCGATTCATTTTGAACGCTTGGGCTGGATGACTTCGTTTGATGTTGAACCTTTGATTACACTAGAAACCAAACGTGTCTGGCAACAATGGGCATTAGAAACCAATGCAATACTGATTTTTCCCCACGACACAGTCAAACCTGCTGGGCGACTCATCCAAAATGAAAAAGGTCACACGATTGTGCAACCTTTGCCTGATTTTAGTTACGATAATACGATTCCCTAGTTATTGCCGTTCTTGCCATTCCGCGATGGTATCTTGTAAGAATTGGCGAACCTCAACATCTGCAACTTCATCGACAAAATCATAATAAGTTTGGTCAACTTGGATGCGGATAGCTCCTGTGGGTGTGCCATGTATATGAATCTGTCGTCCTGCATAATCAGGTGTATGTTGGAGCTTATACTGCAAATAAGTCTCAATAGCTGCGGCGAGGTCAAGCTCGGGTGGGGCTTCGGCTTCCGTCTTAGAGCTAAACCGTCCTTTTTTCTCCGTCTTAAGTGGATTGTCGTCTAGCTTATAGCTCGGTAAGTCCCCCGGCATTACCCCACTTGGTGTCGGTGGTGGTGGGGCGCTTGGGCGTGGTTTAGTGATTTCTGGTTCACTGTCATCACTTAACAAATCCCGAATTGATGCGACCTCTGATTTGGCGGGTTCTTTTGGTTTTGTAGACGCTTTGGGTTGTGTCTGTTTGGGTGTTTCGGATTGACCTACCACATAGCGTTTACGGGGTGGGGGAGTGCTATCTGGCTTTGTGATTGTGCCTGCGAGTTCTTTCATGACTTGTGTAAACAAGTTTTTCACGCCAGCATCATTTGCCAGTGTTCGATAGGCTGTATCACCTACTTGGATAATGAGTTTGCCATCATCCTCATCGCGTAAAATTGTGATGACCTCTTGTGCTGGAGCAATCTGTCCTGTATTTAGTTGCACATGCTGTATACCTGTTGGCATCCTACGTAATTGCACAATTTCGGGTGGTGCATCAGGGATGGGGGGTAGAGGCTCATCTTCGATGTCTTCATCCAGCGCACCCAATAACATATCTAAAGGTGGCAGGTCACTGGTATCTAGCTTTTGTCTTTTCGGAGCTTCTGAGTTGGATTGATTTTTATCAGTCATAACGATGTCCTCTACTTCATCAAAAGTTTTCGATTCAACAAGGGAGTCGATGTCGGGTATGATGTCTTGATTATATGTTTCTATTAGCATAGATTGGCGGGTCTGAGGAGTTTCTTGAGCGTCTGGATTTTTGGATGCTTGATAATAATTTTTGTAGATGTAATAGCCAATGCCAACTGCAATAGGTATCCCTATAAATTGTAGGAATAGCGGAAGGACTTGTGCTATAAACTCGCTCGTGCCAAGCATGATTAATCCAGTCGTTCAGGTTGGCAATTTGGACAATAGTGTGTGCCACGCTGTGCAACACGGATTTTGTTAATTGTGTTCCCACAATTTTGGCAAGGCTGACCATCTCGACCATAGACATAAAAATGGTCTTGCGAATTGCCCTTTGTGCCATCAGGTTTGCGATACCAATTGATACTTGCACCCTCATGATTGATACCAGCATTAAGCGCATCTTGGATGGTCTGATGCAATAATGTTATATCATCATCAATCAGTTGTTCAACTTTGGTCGTTGGGTGAATCCCTGCACGAAAGAGGGCTTCATCCGCATAGATATTGCCAATACCTGCGACAAAGGTTTGGTCTAATAAGAGTGCCTTCATCATTTTATTGCGTCTCGCTAAGCGTTCCCGAAAAACTGCTAATGTAAAATCATCATCAAGCGGTTCAGGACCAATATGTCCCAGTAATTTTTGAGTATCGTCAGTGAGATAGACTTTCCCAAACTTACGGCTATCAGAGAAGCGTAACTGTTTGTCACCATCAAGGTCAAAGCGCACATGCACCCATTTATCCGCTGTATGGACTTCTTCTGTATCTGCGACATATAGCCGACCTGTCATTTTGAGGTGTACCATCAAAACATCAGTATCCAGTTCGATGAGGATATATTTAGCACGGCGATTCACGGCTTGGACTTTTTGCCCAATAATGCGCGCCGAAAATTCATCGGCATCAGGGGAGTGAATCGTGTTCTCCCAGTCGTACCACATGCTTTCTATCGTGTGTCCAATTAAGGGTTCGCGCAGTCCACGGACTACGGTTTCTACTTCAGGTAATTCAGGCATAAGTCTAGTGTAAACAATTTCTACTCATTTGTGTGTTTAGATGTGTTAATCAACCTTAAGATAGCATAAAAAATAGGATGATGAGGCGGATTTTGATGATAAATTATGAAGAATTGCTTGAGATATATGACATCAATTGCTTCGATGCATAAATTGGGAGGATTTTCACCTCCCATTGTGGAGCTTATTCAGTTGCGTTATTTACAAATTCGTAGAGGTTGGACATGTCATCTTCTAAAATCAGATGACCTGCTTCAGTGATGTAGTAAACAGCGTTTTCAGGCGGGAACATGCCAAGCAAGGGGTCATCTTCACATGCCATCAGTGTTGTCATCACTTCTGTGAATTGAATAACTGCACCATCAAATTCAACTGTGCCTTGAGCCGTGTTACAAGCAATCGTTAAATCCGCTAAATTGTCCTCAATATGGAGTTTATAAGATACGGAATCATCGAGTTCTAACATCATTGCCATTCCGAGAACACGGGTAAGTGTCCATCCTTGACCCTCAATGTTCGGTGGTGCGAATCGCAATTGCCCCTCGCTGGATTGTAAAATGAGTTCACCATTTTCGATACTCATGAGATTGACTGCGTTGAGTGCCTCAAGATATTCTGTATCAAGCGAATCTTCTGGACACATGGCTTTGGTTGAAATTGTCGTTTCAAGGCTGAACGGATTGAGAACGATATTGGCTTGCACCCGATTACAGTCGGCTTGCATAGAAGCACCATCGTCAGTGACCAGTAAGGTATAACGACTCGGGTCGTCGATTTGTACACCATTCAGTGATTGCAATTCCCATACTTTACCAGCTAGGTGTGCAGGGTATTGTTGCAATACTTCAACCAATTCATATTGCAGTGATGAAGCATCTGCTGGTACGTTTTCACGTTCTGTAATATTGACCAGAAGCGTGTATTCAAAACCTTCTTCAAAGGTAAAACCTTCGATACTGTCATAGAAAAATGATAGCTCGTCTTCATCTTCCCAGCGTATCACCAAACAATCTTGAGGCCCGACTCCGACGCAATCTTGTTGATAGGGAGCGATATGAAGGGTTTTGGTTGTCATTTCTGATTCATCCTGTGCAGTGAGGCTTAAGACAGATGCAAGTAATATTGCGATGGTAATTAATTGTTTCAGCATTTCTGGGAATCCTTCTTTCGATTATTGATGTCTATTGCTTATTAAACGTTGCTCAAATCGAAAAAGTTCCAAATCAATCGTTTGAGATTCGAAATTTTGATGAACTTTGCCTAAGAATTTCATATCTGTTTCTGCTATACTACAATTGTTCTATAACATCTAAAATCTAAAATAAAGCATTGAAACTAGAAACCTTATGACCAGTGATTTTGTCCATTTACATGTCCATACAGAGTTCTCCTTATTAGATGGTCAGAGCCAAATTAAAAGTTTGGTCAAACGTGCCCAAGAACTAGAAATGAGGGCTTTAGGCATTACCGACCATGGTGTGATGTTTGGTGCGATTGACTTCTATCGTGCATGTATCGGTGCTGATATTAAGCCTGTGGTAGGTATGGAAGCCTATCTCGCACCGCGTGGCATGACCGACAGAGACCCGCGCTTAGATAAACGCCCCTATCATATGCTCTTGTTGGCAAAAAATATGACAGGTTATCAAAATCTGCTTAAGATGGCATCTGCGGCACAACTGGACGGTTTTTATTATCGCCCACGTATTGACCGTGATTTCATGGCAGCACACTCTGAAGGGATTATCGCAACCAGTGGATGTTTAGCGGCAGAAATCCCGCGTATGGTTGAATCAGGGGATGATAGCAAAGCGCATGAACTCATTGGCTGGTATCAAGATGTGTTTGGCGAAGATAACTTCTTCTTAGAGATACAAAATCATGATATTGACCTGCTCGATTCGCTCAATAACTGGCTCTATGAGTATCGTCAGAGTGGACATACCAATGTTCAATTATTGGCGACAAATGATGTGCATTACGTCCATAAAGATGATTCAGATGCCCATGATACCTTGCTTTGTATCCAAACTGGATCGTTAAAATCCGAAGAAAATCGGATGACATTGCAACCCTATAATAGTTTTCATTTGAAGGCTGCGAAAGAAATGCGGAGAGACTTTAAGGGCGCGCCAGCTGCGATGATTGATGAAGCCTTTGCGAATTCGCTCAAAATCGCAGACATGACCGACATTGATCTATCTCCAAAAGGCTATCATCTGCCGATTTTCCCTGTGCCAGACCCTCATACCGAAGCTAGCTATCTTCGCTTTTTATGTGAGCTTGGCATGGATTGGCGTTTTGGCGAAGGCTGGCGCAATGATAAAGTGCTGACTGAACGGATTGAACGTGAAATTGATATTATTCACGATATGGGTTTTGATACCTACTTTCTGATTGTGTGGGATTTATGCGAATTTGCACGTCATGCTGATATTTGGTGGAATGTGCGTGGGTCAGGTGCGGGTAGCTTGGTGGCTTATAGCCTTGGGATTACCAATATTGACCCGATTAAGAATAGCTTATTATTTGAACGTTTCTTGAACCCAGGGCGTGTCAGTATGCCTGATATTGACCTTGATTATCCTGATGATCGTCGCGGTGAGATGATTGCGTATACTGCCAATAAATATGGTGAGGATAAAGTCGCGGCAATTATCACCTTTGGGACAATGGGTGCAAAAGCGGCTGTCCGTGATGTGGGTCGGGCGATGAATGTTGATCTCGGTAAAATCAATAAAGCCGTCGCCATGATTCCGCAAGAAGCGCGCCAGAAGAAAATCCGCGAATATGTGGATATAAATCCTGAACTGACCCAACTCTATGAAAATGACCCTGAACTCAAGCAGGTGATTGATACAGCAATTGAATTACAAGGGATGACACGCCATGCCTCGACCCATGCGGCAGGGGTGATTGTGTCAGATAGACCGCTTGTAGAATATCTCCCCCTACATCGCATCACAGGGAAAGACCCCTCAGGTGGTGCGCTCAAAGCTGTGACCCAATATCCAATGGAAACTGCCGAATCAATTGGCTTATTAAAAGTCGATTTCCTCGGTTTATCGACACTGACGATTTTGCGGAAAGCCTGTGAGCTAATTTCACGGCATCAAGGCATTAATTATACGATGGATACCATTCCCTATCGTCACGATGATGATAATGTATCGGATGAACAACGAGCGATGCTGGATGAAGCCTTTGTGATGATGGGACGAGGGGATACCGTTGGGGTCTTCCAAGTGGAATCCGGTGGTATGCAACAGATGCTACGCGGTATGCGTCCGAAAGTCTTTGAAAATATCATCGCAGGTATTTCCCTCTATCGCCCTGGTCCGATGGAATTTATTCCGACATATAATGATCGTCTGCATGAAAAGGAAGAAACAACTTATCATCACGAAAAGCTAGCTCCAATCCTTGCTGAAACCTACGGGATCATGGTGTATCAAGAACAAATCATGCAGATCGCGGGTGATTTATTTGGATATGAACTTGGTGAAGCTGATTTAATGCGTCGTGCAGTATCTAAGAAAAAAGCAAAAGCCCTGCTCGAACATAAATCTATATTTATGGAACGCGGACCTGATAACGGTATTTCTGAAGAAACAGCTGAAGCGATCTTTAATGATATTGAGTTCTTTGCGAATTACGGTTTTAACAAGAGTCATGCTTCTGATTACGCTGTCATTACTGTACAGACCGCCTTCTTAAAATGTCACTATCCCGAAGAATACATGACTGCCTTGTTGATTGTTCAGCGTGATGATTCAACTAAAGTTGCGACCTTCCTTGAAGAATGTCGACGGTTGGACATACCTGTTTTGCCACCCGATGTCAACTTCAGTCAATTAGATTTTGACATTGAGACATTGGACGATGGTCGGCGTGGTATCCGTTTTGGTTTAGCGGCTGTTAAAAATGCAGGGGTTGCGGCATTAGAAGGGCTGATTGAGCAACGTGGGGCAGAGCCATTTGAGAACCTTAAAGATTTCTGCCAACGGGTGGATTTACGTAAAGTTGGTAAGCGTACATTAGAGAGCTTGATTAAAGTGGGTGCGTTGGTCAAATTTGGTAATCGCTCCACCTTACTAGCGGCGATGGAACGGATCATTAGTTATAGTGGTAGCTATCATAAAGACCTTGAAGTCGGGCAGATGAATATGTTTGGCGATTCTGCCACGATTGATGATGGTCTATTACAGAATTTGCCAGAGATGGAAGAGTATAAAAACCGCGAGATGCTCAAGTGGGAAAAAGAACTGCTTGGCTTGTATGTTACAGGGCGACCCGTAGACCGCCACAAGGCTATTTTTGAAACACAGAAGCTTCATCGGATTATTGACCTCAAAGACCCCACTCTATCAAAGCCTGAACAAGTGCGTGTTGCAGGGGAATTGACGGCTGTCCGTAAAATCACAACCAAGAATAACGATATGATGGCAATTCTCACGCTGGAAGATTGGCATGATAGCGCAGGCTCAATTGAGGTTGTTTTATTCCCACGGACGTATAATCGTGTGATGAGCTATTTTGATGAGAAAAACGATGAAGCGACTGAAGATGATAATGAAAAAGGTATATTTGAGGGCGAAATTGTAGCCATCAGTGGTAATTATGATGATAGTCGTGGTGACTCACAGATTATTGCTGATGAGGTTAGTATCGACTTTAACACCTTTTCACCAGTTGGCTTCAAGGCTGGTCAAGTGGATGATAGTGTCCCCGTTTGGGCGATGTCAGAAGAAATCATTGAAGACCCTATTGTATCATCTCTAGAATTTGATGATGAGACAGGCGAAGTGGTCGATGACGATGTAGCAGAATCACCTGTTGAGACGGGGGTGGTTGCACCAACAGTACCCAATGAAGTAATCCCTGCCATGAATGGACACAACGGTACTAACGGGCATAATGGATCAAATGGGTATCATGCGGAAGCATATGCCAATGAACCTGAGCCTGATTGGGCAGTTGATGACGATGAACGTCTCGAAATGCCAGTTGATGGATTGATAGAAGATAAACCATCGCGTACAATCTATATCTATTTGGATGCGTCAAATGATACCAATAAAGATCGTCGTCGCTTGAATCGGATTCATAATGAATTGGTGAAGTTTCCGGGTAACGATAAATTCAAAATTGTGATTAATCGCCCACGTAAACCACTTGTCCTCAAGTTCCCAAATCATACTACGGATATTTGTGATGCCTTAGTTGATGATTTATGCGAGATTGTTGGGAGTGAGGATAATATCCGTGTTGAGGATGAGGCTTGATTGAACAGGTTGTAGCAAAACTTTACACAACTTTAAACTGATTTCATTTGAAACACACACCAATAAGGTTTAAAATACAAATTCGTTTAAACGATTAATTCATCTCACGGATTGTTATACTCGTTGATGGTGATTGTGGATTTAGAAAATTAGAGATAATGAAACTAGAATTTAGGAGCTTGAATAGATGAAACGTATCGCCGTAATGACCAGTGGGGGGGATGCGCCAGGGATGAACGCCGCAATCCGTGCGGTTGTACGCGCTGGGATGGATCGAAACGTTGAGGTTTACGGTATCCGTCAAGCATATATGGGCTTGTTAGCGGGTGATATGGAACTCTTAACTAGCCGTGAAGTGAGCGGTATTTTGCAACGGGGTGGAACAATTTTACAGACCGCCCGCAATGAAGAATTTAAAACACCACAAGGACATAAAAAAGCACTCCGTCGCTTAAATGAACATGGGATTGAGGGCATTGTTGTTATTGGTGGTGATGGTAGCCTGCGTGGCGCATTACAGCTACATAAATTAGGTGTGCCTGTTGTGGGTGTTCCTGCCAGTATTGATAATGATATTTGGGGCACGGATATGAGTATCGGTGTCGATACAGCCTTGAATACAATTTTAGATGCGATTGACCGCTTGCGCGATACAGCAACCTCACATAATCGGGCATTTTTGATTGAGGTCATGGGTCGTGATTGTGGTTACTTGGCATTAATGAGCGGTATTTTGGGTGGTGCAGAAATTGTGATTACACCAGAGAATGGTATCACAATGGAAGAAATTGCCTCATCACTTGAGGATTCTTATGTGCGCGGTAAAACTCATGCGATTGCTGTTATGGCAGAGGGCGCGCCTTATCATGTCACTGACCTTGTAAAATTCCTTGAGCAAAATCACATTGGCTTTGAGATACGTCTTACGATACTCGGGCATACACAACGTGGCGGAAGCCCGACTGCATTTGACCGTCTTTTAGCAACACGTATGGGTGTTTATGCAGTAGATTTATTACTCGGTGGTGAAGATGGTGTGATGGTTGCACGGACTGGACGGGAACAAAAATTCCTGACACTTGAGGAATGTACATCTAAAACACGCCCAATCACAAACGAATATTTTGAACTTGCCAAGATGCTATCCCGCTAATGTTATTACAAAGGTGTAGATAGCTTTTCAATCTGTCTGCACCCAACCTTCTTAATTATTGAGACCTTTTTTCGCGACAATCCAACAACCACTGTACGCCTGCATCACGTTGCTCTAGCCGAAAGATATTGCGTGTATCCTGCCTTGATGTGTAATGTGACCGAATCATGACATCATCAGATACACGATTGGTTAAATAGAGGATATAAGCAGGGGGTATCTTGGGATATTTTTTCACAAGTTGCATAAAATAGGCTTGTTGGAGCTTCAGTGGAAAGACTTCTGCATCCTCAAGATTCCAGATTATAAGCGCACAAACCTTCTCTTGTTCGATGGTTGCTGGAACGATTTTATCTAATATCTCGATATAGGGTGTAATGACTTGCCGATTCGATATATGAGGCTTAAATTCATGGATGTCATGATCTTCATGATAAGTATAAGTTAGGACGTTTGTGTTCATTATCATGCTCTTTGATAGAAATAAGTGCATATAGTCT
>CAYGTY010000088.1:14444-24905 GCA_964352825.1 uncultured Anaerolineaceae bacterium | reverse complement strand
ATTCAGTAATTTATCGACAGCGCGTTCAACTGTGCCAGCCGCCATCGCGAGACCATGACCTGTGAAGCCGACAGCAAAGCCGACACGGGGTTTATCTGGGAGCATTCCGACCATTGGTAGACCATCAACGCTAAATCCCATAATCCCACTCCAGCGATGAGCAACGGGTGCGGTCACATCAGGGAAGAACTGTTTGATATAGCTATCAAGGTAATTTTGAACATTGTGATTGAGTCTGTCTTCGGTGGTATCATTTTCTTCTGGCTTAAAGTTATGCCGCCCACCGCCTAATAGAAAGCGTCCATCAAAGGTGGTGCGATAGTACATATAACCGTAATTGCTATACCCACAGTAATTAATAGGAACAGTATCGAGGGGTTCCGTCACGAGACATTGCGCCCGTGTTGGAATCACTTTCCCGACAAAATAAGGGTCTATCATCGGGGAATAGGCATTGGTACAAAGCAAAACGTGACGTGCCTTGAAGATAAATTGACGAGTGTAGACAGTCACATACTCATCATTATCTTGCTCAATGCGATAGAGTTCATTATTGGGGATAAGCTCTGCACCACTTTGTTGCATGATGGACTTGGCAAGCAAATAAGGTTGGACACCTGCATCAATCGGTTGTTCAATGCCTGCATAATAGCCACGTCCGAGGGGGTCTTTACTGTAATATTCAACGTCGATATTGGCTTCATCTAATGCTTTTGCAGCAAGCTCAAGTTCTTTGGCTTCTTCTTCGGATTCGGCTAGGAGCATCGACCCACAATTATCAAGAGGGACATCAAAGGGACTATTTTTGATAAACTCGCGCCAATGTGCCATCGTCTCGTGGGATAATGCCCACATCTCACGCGCAACTTCTGCTCCATATTGTTCGATAGCCCGATGATAATAGGTATCGAGACCGCTAATCATAAAGCCAGCATTGCGACTACTCGCACCGAGCCCGACATCCCGTGCATCCGTCACAACCACATCACGATTATGAACTTGTTTTGCAAAATAAGCAGCGGTACTGCCTGCCAGTCCAGCACCCACAATCAATACATCAACTTCACGCCGAGTCTGGTTGACTTGTTGCCAATGAGAAACTGTCATCATTTTTCCTGTCTACAAAGAAATAAGTATTACGGGGATTTTACCATGCAAAGTGGGTGGGATGCACCATCACAGCGCATCCTTATATAAGAGGATTACATCAATTCGGCTTCAACATGCCCTTTGAGTGTCAAAACTCTATCCCATTCGTCATCTGTATCATTATGAATGAGTGAAATATGTCCGCTAAAATCGGCTTGTTTGACCCAAGCTAAACTTTGCTTAAATTCATCGACGTCCAAGCTCGCGCCATCAAAGTGACCTTTGCAATGGATTGAATTGGCGTGAGGCATCAAGGCTTTGAGGGTGGCTGATTTATTCGATGTTTTTTCTGCATTACCAAAATCGACACAGAGCTTCATGGGGCGGTCAGCTTGCTCCATGATTTTAAACAAGTTTTCGGGTTCAACACTGGTTGTTCGCCAATTTTCGGTAGTGGTTTCTAGTCCGATGCTTGTTCCATAATCAACTAATTCGCGTAAGGCTTCGGCACTGCGCTTGATTGTCTCTGGTGTTGCGGGTTCTGTGCCACAATCAATCCGTGTCCCGACTGCACCCAATTTGACCGCGATATCTTGCCAGCGTTTGGTTTGCTCAACATCGGCTCGCCACTTTGCATTATCTAATTCAGATAGGTTGCCTGTATCAATTAAGAGGTTGGCTAGAGTCACGCCAGCCGATTCCATCGCTGATTTGAGTTGGGTGAGGTAGTCATCCGTAATCGAGGGTAAGTGAAAATTACAAAGCTCCAATACATAAATGCCATCTTTTGCCATATAGGCGGGTAAATCGAGCAGGGCTAAACTGGCAGAGTGTCCCTCATTTTGGTTGACCATCACCCCGTTTGCATCGGGTTCATACCAGACTTGACCGAGTAAACCATGTACTGTCCATGAAGAAATTGCAATTTGTATTGTCATTTATTTACCTTCATCATTTCCAAATAAGCGATTAAATAAACGTCTCATTGATGTCCCTTCATTACGGGGATCATATCCTAATTTTTGCAAAGCCAGAGTCGCGTGGGTATTTACAGTCTCTTCGGGATGCTTGAGTACAGCAACTAAATGGTCAATTGTTTCTGGGTCGTTAAATGTTGAAATTGCTGTGATTGCACTGGTAATTACACGTGCATCTTTATCTTTTAATAAGCCAAGGAGGGCGGGTAATGCGCGTTTATCACCAATATTTCCTAGGGCTTCCGCAATACCCAAGCGTATATAAGGCGATGTCTGTTCGGGGAGTGAGGTGATGAGTTGGTCAACTGCTTTAGAGCCGACACTGGTGATGGCGTTGATGGCTTTGGTTCTCACCGCTGGATTCATATCGTTTAATCCGGGTAGCATAAGCCTGACCATATCAGGACCACTCTTTTCTGCAATATAGGCTAGCAATTCTGACCGAACACGCGGGTTCGAGTGGCGCAGAGCTTCCATATCTTGGGTGTCAAGTTTGCCATCAGCCATGACCTTTTCAATGGTTGAACGTATTTCAGGATTGATGTCACCCCCAATATTGAGTCGTTCAAACGCGACGCTATCCCCCTTGCGATGGAGTAAAGCGGCGGCGGCAGTTTGTCGAACTGATTCATCTGGGTCACGGGTGGATTGCTGTAAAGCAGATTCTACAAAATCAGCAGGGTTGTTGGCTAAGGCTCGGATTGCGCTTTGACGTACAAGCGGACGACCATCATCTAGGGACATTAATAGCGCATCTGTAATTTTGGAATCGCTGAAGTTCCCTAAAGATAGGGCTGCATTGGCACGAACCCGTTCATCCTTATCTTGGATTGCTTTGAGTAGTGGACCCATTGCGCGTGTATCTTTAAAATGACCTAAGGCACTCGCAACTTCCGCACGGACTAAGGGGTCTTCATCATCCAATGTAATAATTAATTGCACTAAAGCCCGACTATGACCGATGCTCGCTAGGATATGAGCCGCTTTGCGTTGATAGTCGTTATTATTGGAATGGAGCATATCTGTCAAAGGGTCTATTGCAGGCTCGCCAATTTGTTTGAATACACCTGAGATAGCACTTAAACTTACAGCATCATCACGTACTGCTTGTATTAATGCGGGGACAGCTTGCACTCCATCGTAACTGAGTGCTAACATTGCCTCGCGCTTTACTTTACTATCATCACTCTCCAAATTTTGGATAAGTTTATCAAAATCAGTACTCATGCCCTATGTCTTTCAGATCTACTTTGCACATAATCACTATTATAAAGTATACACATTACAAAATTTTTTAGCTAAGAAGCTAAAGTTACTCTCACAAAATGTATAACTTCTATCTATCTTAGCTAAAGTATACATCGTTAATTGTCATATTTTCATCTCAAGTTTACCTATGGAATTGCTAAGTTGTCACCTATCCTCTGTTATAGCTGTTGATGGCGTGTTAAAATATGCGCCTGTGAATCAATATTGATTAGCATATTTCTTTAGGAGGATTCCTTATGCAATTTTTGAGAAAGTTTATTTTACTATTTGTGTTAGTAATTTTCACAATTCCCTTTGCGGCAGTTTCCGCGCAAGATGAATTACCAGATCTTGAAGGTCGCGTCGTAACAGTTGCAGTGGAAAATGCTTATATTCCATTCAACTTTATTGACGAAGAAACAGGTGAAGCAGACGGTTGGGATTACGATGCAGTTGGCGAAATCTGTGAACGTTTGAACTGTACACCAGAATACATCGAAGTGGGTTGGGACGGCATGATTGTTGCAGTATCCAACGGTGAATATGACATGGCTGCCGATGGTATCACCATCACAGAAGAACGTGGCGAAATTGTTGCATTCTCCAATGGTTATGTCGACCTCGCACAACGTATGATGATTCGTATTGACGAAGATCGCTTTGCAACCGCAGATGAATTTGCAGCAGGTGATTACATCGTGGGTGTTCAAGTTGCAACAACCAACTACTTCGTTGCAGAAGAACTTGTTGGCGAAGAACGTTTAGTCGGTTATGACACATTCGGTTTTGCTGTGCAAGCGCTTATCTCAGGTGATGTTGATGCAGTGGTCATGGATGATGTAGCAGGTCAAGGTTACGTCGGTGTAAATGGTGAATCCATTCAATTGCTCCCTGATGCACTCTCTGAAGAAGAACTGGGTTTCATCTTCCCATTAGAATCAGACCTTGTCGAACCTTTCAATGCAGCTTTGGCTAGCATGGAAGAAGATGGTACATTGTTGGAAATCAACAATAAATGGCTCGGTGCTGGCGAAGAAGAAATCGAATTACCAGACCTTGAAGGTCGTGTGGTAACAGTCGCAGTGGAAAATGCTTATATTCCATTCAACTTTATTGACGAAGAAACAGGTGAAGCAGACGGTTGGGATTACGATGCAGTTGGCGAAATCTGTGAACGTTTGAACTGTACACCAGAATACATCGAAGTGGGTTGGGACGGCATGATTGTTGCAGTATCCAACGGTGAATATGACATGGCTGCCGATGGTATCACCATCACAGAAGAACGTGGCGAAATTGTTGCATTCTCCAATGGTTATGTCGACCTCGCACAACGTATGATGATTCGTATTGACGAAGATCGCTTTGCAACCGCAGATGAATTTGCAGCAGGTGATTACATCGTGGGTGTTCAAGTTGCAACAACCAACTACTTCGTTGCAGAAGAACTTGTTGGCGAAGAACGTTTAGTCGGTTATGACACATTCGGTTTTGCTGTGCAAGCGCTTATCTCAGGTGATGTTGATGCAGTGGTCATGGATGATGTAGCAGGTCAAGGTTACGTCGGTGTAAATGGTGAATCCATTCAATTGCTCCCTGATGCACTCTCTGAAGAAGAACTGGGTTTCATCTTCCCATTAGAATCAGACCTTGTTGAACCTTTCAATGCAGCTTTGGCTAGTATGGAAGCAGATGGCACATTGTTGGAAATCAACAATAAATGGCTCGGTGCTGGCGAAGACGAAGAATAAATCACACTAATAATGTGATACTTATACTGTATGTGGGAGGGGCATGTCTCTCCCCTACGGCTCATATTGATGGAATCCTAAAATATTTATTAAAAGGAATTTTTATGTCCTCTGCATCCCTTCCTGATAGCAAACAAAACCCTAATGAACCTAATTTAGAAGAGGTCATTGCAGAATCGCGTGGGCGAGCGATGCGTTTTGGACGTTTATATACGTTGCCATATTGGCTGATGTTTCTAGTCTTTCTTGGTATTGTTTTAGGCATTAGCATTCTGACGGACGAAATCTATGCAGGTATCTTCGACCAACTGAAAGATGGGATTGGTACAACACTCTTTGTCAGTATTGCGTCCTATATGCTTGCTTTGTCGATTGCTGTTTTTGTTGGCATTGTTCGCTCAAATCCCCCGACACCTCCACAGACAAAGGAAACACCTTGGAAAGCTATAAAACGTATCCTGCAAACGATTTTGTATAATCTGTGTACGATTTATGTATCGGTTATGCGTGGGTTGCCTGTACTGATTGTTTTATTGGTGACGGCATTTATTATTGTGCCAGCGATTCGCGAATTTATTAACGGAAGTTTGATTACGGGGTTACGCACGGTCACTAACAATCCTGAAATTGCTGATTTATTCTGGCGTGGTAGTTCTGCACCGTCTGCGATTGTTGCTTTGGCTGTGACCTACGGGGCATATATGTCAGAGACAATCCGTGCAGGGATTCAATCTATACCAAAAGGGCAAGTTGAAGCAGCATATTCTGTTGGGATGACTTATATTCAGACGATGCGCCATATTGTCCTGCCACAGGCTTTCCGCAATGTTTTACCGCCACTCGGTAATGACTTTGTCGCGATTATTAAAGATTCATCTCTGCTGGCATTCCTTGGTGTACGTGATGTAACACAAGTCGCAAAAACCTCTGCTGGGCGTTCTTTTCGTTATGTCGAAACCTATGCGATTGTTGCCTTTATCTATTTAACCTTAGTGATTATCGCATCAACAATTGTGAATATTCTTGAAGACACTATTAATGTCAATCGTGAGACACCTAATTTCATTTTGCGGATTCAACAGATGTTAGGCAATGAAGAAAAAGGCAAGCGTGAAGCTGAGTCATTTGATTAGGTGTATATAACAGGAAAACCGCCCCGTGTGGATGAGGCGGTATCCTAAAATATTTTCTAAGAATGTGTTCTTATCTATTTGTCTGCGCTCTGTAATAACTATCTTAAGTATCCCATAAAGATGATACTCGCACAGGTAACAAATGTCATAAACTACGACACCCTGTCATGTCTTATTGATGACAAATATCACATTAAACGTTTATTCAGGACGCTCTAAATCAGGCGCGTGATGATAGTCAAATGTCAAGATACTGCGGATAGCTTGATGTGTTCCGTTTTTGGGTGTAATCGGGTCTGCACCATGCCATAATATCTCATCATTAAAGATATAAAAATCCATCACTTGCTTAAGCTGATGAGTTGATAATAGATGCTTGTCGTTATCATAAATCGATATTTCTCCGCCATCAGCATTCACCAATTCCGCTAAATGTACCGTAACAAACTCTGCTCCATCTTTATGAATGCCCTCGGGTGTTGGATGTCCGTCAATATCAGCGTTGGCTGTCACCCGTATGAGATGAACATGCACATCCCAAGCATCATTTTTTGTCGCATCAGGTACTGGCAGATGCCGAAAGTCGAAGCGGATGAGTTCATGCAAAAATTCATTTTCAAAGGTGGTATCTAATAAGGGTGGGAACTTGCGGACGATACCCCCTGTGACAGCATTGATGTCTGTATCTTGAAAATAATCTTCATGTGGCAGACGAAGCAACTCCTCGCTGGTTGGCACAAAATAAAAACGACCATAACGCCGAAAACGATATTTTCCATTATTCGGTAAATATGCGTCTACGGGTAAATCTGCATAATCAATGGATAAGCTCAGCCATGCTTGACGCAAAACATCGGGAATATATAATTCGGTTGCTCGGACAAGACTATATCCATCAGTTACTAAATCGTCATGGATATTATGCGTGGTTGTAATCTTCTGTACCATATATTCTTCCTTTGCTGTATATAACGCATGTATACACTAGAGTATAGCTTAATTGATGGCTTTTCTTTATTCAATTAATAAGGCGGCGTGAGCAAACCAGCGTAACTGCTCGTTGAGTTCTTTCTTGATGCGGGTTTGGAGCTTTGCCTTTGTTAGTGTTTTCCCCTCTTTGTCCTCAAATGTAATTTTACCATCAGCGACCCATGTTTTTAGCTGTGTTATCAGGGTACGCTGGGAGTGTTCACCATCTAATAGCGGAATGAGTAATAATCCCATCGGCTCTAGTTTTACCCGTTGGTGGCGCATATTGGAGACGGTATTATACCCTTTTTGGACTAACAAGCGGACAGTAGCACTCACTTTTGGTCGGTCAGATATTTTTGTTGTACATCGTGTTGGAATTGTATGAAATTCGACGAGGTTTTCACTATAGGTCAACATTTGTAGCAAGTGTGCTGATAAAATTGCCATCTCACTCGCTTGTGTCTGTTCATCTGGGACACGCCTGTGAACGACTTGCATCACCAATTTGTATAACTCTGGGAAGGGGATAGATTGTGGAAAGCTATCTAACAAAATTACCATTGCTTGTTTTGTAATGGGGTGGTCAGTTGCAAATTCTGCACCATCATTGCCTTTCCATCGTGCGATCCCCTTATCACTTAATATGGCATTTGGGGTGGTGAGTTGTGCATTGGATGCCAAATAGAAGTCGGACATCATCCCTATATCAGGGGAAAGCCGACGTTCAATATCGCATTCTGCATGGCAAATCAGGGTTTGGCGGAAGGTGCGATTGTAGAGAAAGTCCATATATTGCTCCATTTCGATGATGTCACTGCTCATACCAATCATCTTTTGGGCAACGTCGGCTGGCATATTACTGGGCATCACTTTACTCAGTGTTGATTCTGAAACATATTGTAAATCATGCTCTGCGATGTGTTCCGCAAATTGATGGAAATAAACTGCATGGTTAATTACGGCTAATTCATCATGTAACATCAAATTGGCTGGAAATGAAGATTCATCACGCCCCTTGAGGACAAATTCATTATACCCTTCTAAGAAATCGCGATAACTACTATAGAATGACACATTCCCTTTATTTAACTGTGATACTGACTCAACTAAAAATTTAGCTAAATCGCGCGACTCAGTAACTTTCTCTTCGGGATCCTCTATATTACGGGTATGATGGAGCATCATATCGCGTAACATGCCCATCATCTTCCACCCCGGAAGGACATTATAACTAATATTGGCAATGCCATTTTCTGTCAATAATTGTCTGCACATGGCTAAGAGTTGGTTGCGTACATCATCGGGCACCCAAGAATAGATGCCATGTGCGATGATGTAATTGAATTTGCCGAGTCGCTCAACTGTTGCATCCATAATATCAAGTGTAATGAGTTCAACATTCGTCAACCCT
Source organism: uncultured Anaerolineaceae bacterium (assembly GCA_964352825.1). Classification (GTDB taxonomy): domain Bacteria; phylum Chloroflexota; class Anaerolineae; order Aggregatilineales; family Phototrophicaceae; genus UBA6055. The sequence continues at coordinate 16,324 of CAYGTY010000088.1, read as the reverse complement.
AGCTCTGTGATGATGGCTTGTCCTGTTTCAATTTGGCGCGGCGAAATATCAAATCCGACAAATTGACTATCGGGTAAGGCATATGCCATTGGCACGATGTTGCCTCCAATCGCACAACCGACTTCTAATACCCGACAATTTTCAACATTAGCCGAGCGTAAACCGAGTAAACGAGCGATGCTAGCAGATGTGTTGGGATGGGTTTGTTGATAGCCAAGATAAGGATAAGGGGTTTCCTCATAGCTGGTGATGATATCTTGATTGATATTCATTGTAATTTATTCCGATATTGATTGAATGAATAGATTTAGGGTAACGTCATATGCTTGATTTTGCTACAATTTGCAACCTGTTGCTATAAACAATATGAGGAATCCATAATATATGTCAAAACTCAGACCAGCGCACCGTCTTTCATTGCTTTTCCTGATTGTCTGTTTGTTGATCGTTGCAAGTATTGCTGTTTTCATTAATATTCCACAACCTCAAACTATAGATGAGACAGTTGGAGAATCTACAGTTTTATTTAAGACTGCTAATCGTCTCATTTTTAGTGAAGCAGATTGTTATGTTGTGAGCTGGCAAGTTGAGGGCATAGAAGGCGTTTACCTCAATGACGGTGGGAAGATTGGTCAAGGCGAAGAAACCATCTGTTATGCTGAAGAAGATATGCCTGAATTACGGGTTGTTTTCGAAGATGAGTCTGAAGAAATTTATCGTATAGATATTCTTGTGGTACAGCAACAACTTGAGTTTTGGATTGCGACAGGTCTCGCTGGCATCAGTTTGTTTTTTAGTTTATCTTTTGTCACTATTCCTTGGTTGGGACTGCGCTTACAAAATAATAAGACAACAGCGCGTGTCTTTGGTCGTGTTGTTCTAATTACTCTTATATCGATAATTTGTGTCTTGCTTGTATTTGAAATTGGACTACGCTTTTATTTCACGAATTACGGTGATGAGACTGAACTGATTAGTTATATTTATAGTCGCGAAGATATTCAAAACCAGGTTGTGCAATTTACAGGTGTTCCCTATGCACATTATGTCCCCAATCCAAATTATGTGGGGCATAATTCACTTGGCTATCGCGGTGAGGAAACCACAATCGAAAAACCTGCTGGCACATATCGTATCGTGACCATCGGGGAGTCTACTACGTACGGCTTTGGTGTCAATGCGGGTCAGGCATATCCAGCGGTTTTACAAGAAGAATTACTTGAAGATTATGGGTATGAATATGTTGAAGTCATTAATGCGGGTGTGATTGGTTATACAAGTTATGAGGTCTTAACCAATTTTCAATTTCGGGTGCTTGAACTTGACCCTGACTTGATTATTTATTATGGTGCACTCAATGATGCCGATTCTAGATTTGAAGACCCCGGATGCTATAATAACCCATCTCCAATGTATGGTTTAACACCAAAACTCGGATTGTGGCGCACAGATTATAACGAGCTTCCATCTTCTACACTCTATCGTTATTTTGCCATCAATGCAGGTATCATGTCGATTCCAACAGGGATTGAATTTGCGATAGCTGATATTCCTGTGATGGAGACCTGTTTATCTGGTGAAACCTATACCGATGCTGAATTGATTGAATTGAATCAACCCCACTTTGCAGAACGCAACTTCCGTAATTTGGTTGCATTCGCACAATTTCATGATATTGATATGATGGTATCGCAATTTATCTTCCCAACTGAACTTGAACAGGTTGAAGGTGATGAAAACCTTATTATGAAGCCCGAAAGACTGCAAGCTGTTGAAGAGATTGATGCTTTATATCGTCAAATTGCTGACGAAATGGGACTTTACTATTATACGATGGGCGATGATTATGTGATTGAACCCGGTGACTTTTGGACAATTGT
>CAYGTY010000088.1:0-14344 GCA_964352825.1 uncultured Anaerolineaceae bacterium | reverse complement strand
CGCAGTTGGCAACATGGGCTGTTCTTCCCGACATGGGCAGAAGGTCTATATTTTGGATATGGCTCTCCCTTGTTCCACTTCTATGCTAGCTTGACCTACTATCTGACTAGCATCTTGATGATTGTATTTAACCAGACTGCATTAAATGCCTTGCGCGCTGTCTTGATGTTGAGCTTGCTTGGCTGTAGCTCTGGTATGTACCTCTTTGTAAAAAGACGCGTTGGGGTGATTGGTGGGCTGATTGCAGGCTTGGTCTATGTCTATAGCCCCTATTTGATGTTTACAGAAGCTTATGCGCGTGGAACATATCCCGAACTTTTAGCTTTTGCGCTGTTCCCCTTTATTCTGTGGCGTATTGCTGTTTTGCGTGATAAGTCCTCAGCCTTTAATTTTATTACAGTTGTTGTTTTACAAGTTGCCTTGATTCATGCTCATAATTTGATGGCACTCACATTGACAGGCTTGAGCATGGCGTGGATTTTGTGGGAGACGCTGATTCCACTGACCAATCGTCGCTCAGGACAAGCCTATTGGCAGGCATCAATATTAGCTATGCTTGCAATTTTATTGGGCATGGGGGTATCGGCTGGATTCTGGGTGCCTGTGTTACTGGAAAGTGGCTCAGTGAATCTTCAAAATTTAACAGGGGTTTCATTATTAGATTATCGCAACTTCTTTGTTCCATTCGGGGATTTATTAGCTTTTCCTCCACAGCATGACGCAGGTGCAATTAATGGCTTAAAAGAACTGACAATCCTCGGTGTTGCACAATGGATTTTAGCTTTAGTTGGGCTTCTGATTCCATCATGGCTATATATACGTGGTGTTCGCTCACGTCATCCGCAAACCTATTTAGGGTTATTTTTTTTCACTTTGATGGCAGTTATCATGATTTTCTTGGTGACACCATCGGCTGGTTTATTATGGGATAGTGTGCGACCTCTGCAATTTTTGCAGTTTCCGTGGCGATTACTCGGACCGGTTGCTGTTTGTCTTGCTGTTTTGGCAGGGATGAATGGTATTTGGATAACTCGTTTATCGAAGCAACTGCAAATTGGGGTGATTGCTATTTTGGTTGCCATGCCGATTGTGACAGCCATTCCTTTATTTTATATTCCTGAGTGGACAAATACAGAGATTGATACTTCGCTATCCGCTTATCATGCTAGCGAAAAAGCGGGTTTGCAGATGGGGACAACCTTCACTGATGAGTATCGCCCTGCTGATGTATTTAGCATTCCAGCCCCTACCGATAGCTTGATTGCTGATTATGCGGATGATTATCCTGTTGATAAATTGAATCGCTCTATTTTACCTGAAACGACCATTGTAGAGTTGATTGACAATACACCACAGTCTCATCAATGGCGTATCACAAGTGATGAGCCCTTCACAGCTGAGATTTATAATTTTTATTGGATAGGCTGGCAAGCTGAACTCAATGGTGAGCCACTTGTTATTATACCCTCGCCCAATCATGGCTTTATCACGATGACAATCCCTGAAGGTGAGCATGACTTACGTGTATTTCTCGGCTCAACGCCAGCACGTGATATGGGAATGGGTATTTCTCTTGTATCACTGGTACTTGTTTTGATGTTGGTTGTTGGAATACGCCGTTTTACTATCAAAACACATGATGCCCAAGTTGATATGGCACTAGCTCGTAATGCGATTATTGGTATTTTATTCGGTGGCGTTATTGCTGTGCTGAGTGTGTTTGTACTTTATCGCGAAGGTGTCGCATGGCTGAACTCTCCAGCAGGTCGGGCAATACCTGCAACCATCGATGAGACCTTTACCTTAGACGATAACTTAGAAGTGCTTGGATATGACATCAATGGACGAACCTTCCGCGCTGGTGATAGATTGATTGTTCGTGTGTATTGGTACGCCAATCAAGTGATGGATATTAACTTTTCTAGCTTTTTGCATGTTTCAACAGGTGGACCGCCCGTTGCTCAGATTGATAAACTCCACCCTGGAGGACGTGCGATTAGTGAATGGTGGTCACCTGATGGCTATATCATTGATACCTACGACCTCTATCTACCAGACACAATCCCAGTGGGTGACTATCAACTTTATGTTGGTTTATATACCTGTGAACTCATGCCTGTTGGCGAATGCGGTAATGGCTATCGACCCACTGTGTTAAATGCTAATAGTGAGCAGGTTGGGGATACTGTGCCTTTTGGGACAATTGAGGTGCGGTAATAGTAACATGTCATCATCAAAATAAGATATTTTTGTAAGGGTGACTCGCCCCATTCCTGTCAAGTTAAGAAAGTAGTGGCTTAAAAAGATCTGCTTCTTATTCAGTCACTCCACCTATGGTTCAAACCATAGGCTAGAATATGAAGGAAACCTGCTAAAGAGGTTCTTAGAGTCCCTTTCAGTGGACTTGTTTTTTTACTAGCTGAGTGGCTTTTAGCCCTCAGTGATGGTGACATAAAACAGATATTTCTTAAGTTTACAGCTATGGGGTGACTTGCTGAATCGCCTCTACATGTCATAAATATTAAGAGCCTTACCTTTAACTCGCCTTAAAATCCACCATCAGGGTCTGGATAAGCATGTCCACCACCAAACTTAAAGGATGGGGTAGAGGTTGCACGCGGGGGTAAGGGAACGGTGTAATCAATCGGTAGTGAACTAATGACGGATTCAGTCTGAATTGTAATCAGTGCCATCCAGCCGACATCTGTCCCTGTATCGACTTTTACCCACGGGCTATAGGGGCTACGTGCAATGAGTTCAACTTCTGCACCATAAGGGATGGTCTCTTTGACACCGAATCCGACATCAGGAGCTTCCCTTAAATTTCCACCTTGGTTTACGATAACACTGGCTTTACTCGCCAATTCACCAAAGCGTTGTGGGGGTTCAGGTGTAATATCGTAGACTTGCTGAATAATACCGACACTCTGTACCAATAATTCCGCACTCATCCAACCTGTCTCACCATTCCCGAGCCGAATATGATACCATTCGCGGTCTGTACTGATACCCAGCACACTCATCGTTTCGCCTGCTGGGACTTGAAATAATAGCTGTGAATTAATATCAGGTTCTGTCCGCATATTGACACGACCTTCCGTCTGGACAAACCCCGGTTGTGGGATATCGACAGGGCGGTCAAATAAGACAATCGGCAAATTTTTAATCAGGTCATACTCCAGCACAATCGGATTCCCCGGCAAACCTGCTGGACTTGTCCAATCCCCTGGGTGATAGGTCACATCAAGTTGTTGTCCTGCATTTAAGACAGCGGGTTGCCCAAAACTAATGAGCCGAATTTCGCCTTCAATCGCGATAAACTTGGTTGTATTATCTTGGGTCAACATGACGAGAGTCCCGTTAATATCGACGGAAACTCCATTCACAACAATACGAGTCGTCTGCCCATATAAACCCTGTACAACCAACGCACCTGTTTCTTGGATGCCTTCGCAAGGTGTATCAATGGTTTGGCTTTCGATAGTGAATGACTGCCACTTCGGAAATTCGCTTCCTGCTGGTGTTGAATTTGTGATTTTGATGTCGCCAATCATCAGCGCGTCAATTTTAATATCGTCTTCTAATCGTAGCCACACAATTCCGCCACTGTTATTGGTTGCGAGGGGTGATGTTTGCACACTATCAAGCTCTTTGGCTTCAATTAATGCACCTTCGACTGTCAAACCATTTGCCGCTGCACCTTCTGGCTCTGAAATTGGGGGCAGACCTCCATTACAAAAGTACCCAGTTGGTCCTGCAAGACATAAGTTGCTGGCATTGGTATAGAGATTTTCTGTAACTAAATCGCACATGACAGATGCTTCAATAGTTGCAGTTAAGGTTGGTGTGGGCGATGGTTGAATGGTGGCGGTGGGCGATGATGTTGGCTCGAAGCGTACAGCCGTTGGTACAAGTGTCGGCGCAACAGTCGGTGTGATGTAGACGACATTGGCTGGTGCAGGCTCGTTTTCAATCTCTACAAAACGGGGTTCATCATCAGTTGGCGTACAAGCAACAAATAATAGAGCAATCAATATAACAGTAATGTGGATTTTCATAGATTATTTTCTGTGATTAGGAAAAATCGAATAGATTATTCTATTTTACCAGACATGCAATAATTTGAAATAAACGTTATACCAACGGATTGATTTATCCATTTTGAATATTATGCTACACTAAATTTAACATAATCTATTTATCGAAAGGTCATTATGACTATACCTCCTAACCCACCACTTCGCCTATTGGCGAGCTTTCAATTAACCTATCCTTCACAACGGGCAAATTGGATTTTGGATGTCCCTGGGCGTGATATGTGGATAGGGGCGGGTGTCTATGACAGTGGTCAATTTTCGGTGACAGTGCCTGATATAGACGATTCAACCACATTTCGAGTCAAGTCGGCGCGGATTAAACGGACTGCTGATAACACTGCCTTACCACGCTGGTCATATTATTTGGCAGGGGTTGCTGTGATTTTGTCGAATCGGGGAATGAGCTTTTTAGGGGCGGATATGGTGCTTGCAGGTGAAGAACCTGCAGGACCACGTTATGAATATTCGATGGGCATGGCATTCGCTGCTTTATGGTATCAGTACAATGCCAAACCCTTCAATCAAAATATCCTCATCGACATTATGGAAGATGTCCGCCATGAGTATGTTGAAAATAGCTAGCTCTACTCTGCTTTATCTAGAAATTTGAGACCTTTTTCAATGCTTTTTGCAGGGCTAATTTTGATTTGTTCATCCAAGACTGTACCATCCTCACCAATAATCCAATGAGACCGAACAACACCCATATACTTATTGCCATACATGTTGCGTTCACCCCATGCGCCCCATGCTTCCAGCACTTCATGGTCAGGGTCAGACAAAAGGTCGTATTGTAAAGATTCTTCTTCAATCCATTTGGCAAGGTCTTCTGGTTCATCAGGACTTAAGCCTAAAACAACGGCATTGGCTGTTTCGATTTGTGCAAAATTATCACGGAAACCACAGGCTTGGGTTGTACACCCTGGTGTGCCTGCTTTGGGATAGGCAAAAATTAAAACTTTTTTGCCACGATAATCACTGAGTTTGACAGTGTCGCCAGTTTGATTTTTGAGTTCAAAATCAGGAGCTTGTTCACCGACTGAGGGCATAAAATTATCCTTTTTGAGTAGGTCAATATTTTAAGCAATTATAGCGATAAGATGTTAGACGAGTGTGAGAAATTGACTATTGATATAGGTTCACTATCATTTGTGCAGTCATGTCGATTTGCTGACTATTAATCTCGTGACCGATATTCTCAATTGTTAAATAATTGAGTGTGCTAGACCAGTCTTCAATATTCGCAAAAGGTACATCGGTATCCGTCACATCACGGAGTAAGCTATCATCTGCGCCATAGATAACGGTGTAGGTCATATCGTCTGGTGGTGGATAGAGGAAAGTGCCACCACTGGTAATCACACCTGCGGTTTGGTCTGGGTATTGATTGGCATATTGCGTCGCAATCATTGCTCCATCACCAAAACCAAATAACAAAACACCTGCCTTATCTAATGAATACGCTTGTGCAACATCTAATATCATCGCATCAATCGTGTCAGTTTGATAAGAGGTGGTTGAAAAGCGATAATCTGGGAAATCGGGTACGAGCAAAATGGTGTTATACATATTGGCTGTATCTGAAAAGTGTTGAAGCATTGCGGTGGCATTTTCTTGACCGTCTGGAATCGCGATTAAAACAGGGTAATCTGCTTCAATAGATTGTTGATTCGGAATGACACGATAATAATTGATGCCCTTGATTTGCTGTACAGATTGCTTGAGTTGTTGAATCTCTAATTCATCTAAGGCTTGATTGATAATCTCCACCCCATCTGCCCAAAAGAACTTTGATGCCACGACCATAAATAAACAGAATATAATCCACATGCTCGGCGATGTGGGGAAGTTCGGTTTTGAAGGTGGAGGTGGTGAATCGCCATCGAAGAATTTTTTGCGCTGTTCTCTATCCGCCAACATATGAATAGCAACACTGCCGTCTGTTCCCGTTAGATTCCCTGCCAAACGCTGGACATCAGGGTCGTTGCATAATAGCGGGGCTAGGTCTATCGCACGGATAAGGTATTGTAGGGCGTTAGGGTTTGACCCGTTTTCATATAATTTGTATGCCGTCTGGATATGTTGTTCGGCTTTAGGATTTGAGAAGGGTGGTATATCTGATAGTGTAGGCTCTTGTGGTTTGACACGACTCATGGTTGATGAATATTCATTCAGAATGTGGATAATAGCACGTTCTGCAATTTCTCTTAAGCTGGGTTCAGGGTCATTTTTGGCGATGTCATTCAGCAGAGGCAGAACTTCATCATCTTTCATCCGTGCCAATTTGACAATCGCTTGTTGGCGAATCCGTGCCTCGGGATGTTTGAGTTGTTGACGCAAGGTATCATTCATAGCTCGTTAACCATTAGCCATTCATCAGATTAAATATAATCATGACACGATTTCAAACCGCTGTCCAGCAAAATATAGCCCGATACTGTTAAGATTTATGCTCAAAATCCACGCATAATTTCTTGACGTGCCAAATCAATGCCTAGCCATAGGGTTGCTGTAGCTTGTGGTGGCATTCGCCTATATAAATCATCAGGGAAGTGTTCCATAAAGTCACTATCAGTCATCATTGATGCAACGACAACACTATCACTCAGGGTCTCATCGGCTGTTTTGAAAGGCATATCACTGTCTTTGGCTGTAATCCGTGCATACCATTCAGGGTCACGGATGAGGAGCAGGGTGCTGACTTCTGGACGGAGTGTGAGCATATTCAGGATAAGTCCTGTAACATAAAGTTGGGCTTTCCCTGTTGCCATCAGGTCTTGTAAATAGACCATCGCTGGATGTTGATAGAAGAAATCCCACTGGTCAGGGTCAAGTTGCTCTGGCATATCAAACATTTCTTCTAATACCTCACGCATGATTTGATGTTTGATGCTCCACTCATGTTCAGGATGCCGAAAATCAGGGGTCGTTGGCTGGAACATCATCGCAGGCAAAACATGATACATGCCACTATCAAAAGCAGTTTTGTCTGAACGTCGCGCTAAGATTGTTTTATATGTTCCATTGTCATTAAATACTGTTAGTGTTCCGATGCCGATGGCTGAACTGCGACCGATACCTCGTAAAATAGCTTCTTGTGGCTCGACATGACGATGATATTGCGCCCGTGATGGTGCGCGCATCCAACCTTGTTCGAGTGCATCCCGTAATTCGTTCTCTAAGCTGGCACAGGTGGCTAACATATCATAATAATGACCGAGTGCGCCACGCATTCTGAGTGGATTGGGTCGGATAAAGTTCAGCGTGAATGTCCGCCCATTGAATAGAGAGGGTTTGCTGTTTTGCAGGGTATGCAGATAACTATAATCATAAAATGCAAAGTTTGTATCTTCTTGCACAGGCGGATAGGGGTCGAGGATACTATCGACATCACGTATCTGGGCTTCTGAAGGATAGTAGACTGTGACAGGGTGTTCGATACCATTCCGTGTATAAGGCTTGCATTGATATAGATGTTGTAGATAATCGGTCAGGTTTTTATAGTCGTAAAAATCTAGTGGCATGGAAGATTCCGTATTGTATCGAGATAAAGCCGGTATAGAGATTATGGTACTGATTTAATCGCTGGTGTCACCCCTCAAAAATTGCCGTAATGATTGAAAGAGACTCTCTTGTTGTGCTAGGAATGAAGCCAATTGCGGGTTGTTATCGCCCATTTGGATAACCTTCATTTCTTCCACATCAGGCATACTCTCAGCTAATTGGGGTAGTGTTTTAATCCATTCTTTGACGAGGGCTTCTTCACTGACCATATTGCGGACTTCTTGTTGTAAGCGATGAATCTCTACCATTAATTGGGCTTTGCGATGTTCTGTTTGTTGGATAATTGCCAGACGCTCAGAATTAGCTTGCTCACTTTGTAATTTTAGGGATATGCCTGCTTGAAGGGCTTCGGCTTTGAGGATATTGTCTTGTTGGCGAACCACTTGCTCATGCTCAAATTGTACCCGTTTCAAGGTTGCTTCATGGATGAGGCGGGCTTGTTCAATTTGCGCTTTTTGCTCAACTAAGGCGCGCTCGGCTTCCATTAACTCTAATTGGCGTTCACGTTCCATCGCATCTAAGGCATTTTGCGTTTCGGCTTCGGAACGGGCTTCGGTTAATTTGATTTCTTGTTCGCGTTGGATTTGTCGAGCTTTGTTTTCTTGTTCACGTTGTTGGCGTTTTTCATCTTCTGTTAGGCGCAGTTCGAGAGCCTCGGTCTGTTTTTCTTCGCGCACACGTTCAATCTGTACTTGAGTTTCGGCTTCACTGGTTTCGGTGGCTTGACGGGTGGCAAGTTGCTTAGTACGGATGTCTTCTTCCATATCCAAGTAGCTGATTTTAGCAACCCTTTCTTGCTCATGACGATAGGGAGCTTGCAAGTTTTCCCATAAATTCCGTGAGCTAATAAATGCCTCTTTGATTTGTACAGTCACAATCGTAATACCAAGTCCTGCTTCTTCGGATTGTGCGCCACGCACGCGCCCCTCTGTGACTTCACTTAAACGCCGTGTCAGTTCTTCGATGATGGGTGCTTTATCGGTCAAGACTTCTTCAATGCTCATGGTTGCGATTTTATCTTTAATGGCTGCGTCAGCTTGTTCACGGAGTTGTGCATTGACGATACCCAGTGGATCAATTGAGTCTGAAAAATCAAGCCGACGATAAGCAATCGAAAAATCACTAATCTGCCATTGAACATAGGCGAGGACGTTAATGCCTTGCTTCTCTTGACTGATGCAATTGGCGACGACTCCAATTGTCTGCATGGCGGCAGGCACAACCAAATAGGCATCGGTGCGCGGATTATAACGAAATGATAAACCAAGACCGAGTGTGATCGGGTCAGGACTACCAATACGCGTATGCACGACATAGGCATTGGGTGGGACGATGACACGCTTCCAAAACAAAAATCCTGTTTCACGGACTTGGATGGGGTCTTTTTCTAGTTGGAGTTCTTCTGATGTCTTAAATGCACTGAGTGAAGGTGAACTTACGGGTGCAGATTTGCTAGCTTTCTGTTCTCTGCGTCTCGCAGGTTGTGGCGCGTTCATAACAGGTGCAGGCATATCATAGGCTGATGTACCAAAATTATCTGAGTCGCTTACATTATCGAGTGCAACATCTTCCAGATTCATGACATTCTGCTGTGCAAAGACTTCTGCTGCTGCTGCATGTTTTTTGCGTTTTGGTGATGCCATCGCCATTTTCCCTCTATCATTAGGATTCATACCTTCAGTATAAGGCAAATTGAGCCCCTAGTGGCACTAATGGTGTAAAGAAGCTGATAAATTTATGTCATGGATTTCTTGAGTTTGTGAAACCCTTGTATTGCTTTTTATCGCTGAAGAGAATTTGCACACTCGATTAGGCGAGATTATACTAACTTTATGTTTGTATTAAAATTCTGTTATATATCCAGTAACAATGAATCCCTTCTTTTGAAAGGCTCTAATGAATTCCGCCGTAGACTCCCCCAATCCTAACCGTATCAAACAATTTTTTCATACACTTACCCCGTCACATATACTCGCGAATTTCATATCGAGTGTAATGGTGTGGCTCATTGTTGTTATCCTGATTACGTCCTACGCGGCACTTATCTTCAACGGACGGCTTGAAGCCTATTATGGTGCAGGTATTGGGATTGCGATGGTGGCGAATATTATTATTAGCTTTTTTATTGCAGTATTTGGCTCTGACCGTGGGACTATCGGGCAAGTCCAAAGTACATCAGCTGTCATTTTAGGAACGATGTCAGCTAGCCTTATCGCCTTAGCTCCTGCTACGATGCCTGATGATATTCTCTTTTACACCATTATTTTGACAATCAGCCTTGCTTCTATACTGACAGGGTTGTTCTTTCTGATTTTAGGTGTACTCGGTGCAGGAAACCTGATTCGCTATATTCCATATCCTGTAATTGGTGGGTTTTTAGCAGGGTCTGGATGGTTATTGGTGCAGGGTGCGCTTAATATCATGGTGGACTTACGCCTTAACTTGAATACTGCTCTCACTTTAGTTGATGAAAACGTCTTGATTCATTGGTTACCGGGATTACTGATTGGGGTGATTTTGGTATGGATGACACGACGAACACCCAATGTCTTTGTGTTGCCCCTTATTATCATTGGGGCGTTGACGATATTTTATGGTGGTTTATTGGCAAGTGAAGGAACGATTGATACAAGCGTGCAACAGGAATGGTTTTTGGCAAGTGTAGGGGATGTGACCTTATGGCAGTTTCCTGATTATTCGGTTATTTTGAAGCTAGATGGCGGTTTTGTGTTAGCGCAAGCGGCGAGCATGGCGGCAGTTGTTATTATCTGTACATTACACTTATTGCTCAATTCGAGTGCATTAGAGTTAATTATAGACCGCGAGTTAAATCTGAACCGTGAACTAATGATTACAGGAGCTGGCAATGCACTGGCTGGGGTGTTGGGTGGGGGGATAATTGGTTTTCCATCTGTGACACTTACAACCCTAGTTCATCGGCTCGGCGGATATGGGCGATTTGTTGGGGTGATGTTGTCCTTGTTGCTGACACTAACGATGATTTTCGGCTCATCTATCATCACTGTATTCCCACGTATTATCCTTGGTGGTGTGATTATGTATCTAGGATTTAATTTCCTAGTCGAGTGGTTATATGATGCGTGGTTTAAGTTACCTTTTAAAGATTATTTGCTCTTATTTGGTATCTTTTTGGTGATTAGTATTATTGGTTTTTTGGAGGGTGTTGTTGTTGGTGTTCTTGCAACTATCATCTTATTTGTTTTGGAATACAGCCAGATTAGTATTGTGAAGCAAGAATTTTCTGGGAGTGTCTTTCGCAGTAATATTGACCGTTCTTATGATGAGAATGTTCTTCTACGCGATTTGGGACAGTATGTATGGATATTGCGTTTGCAAGGCTTTATCTTCTTTGGTACATCGCATCAATTTTATCAGAGTGTGAAGGCGCGTGTGCTGGATAAAGAGAGTGAGGCTTTACTCTATGTGATTCTGGATTTTCGACTGGTGCGTGGGATTGATGTCTCAACGGTTGTTGATTTTACGAAGCTCAAACAATTATCAAAAACTCACGGCATTCATATTTTGTTTGCTAATGTTGCGCCTGATATTGCTGAAGTCTTGGTAGATTGTGGCTTTGGAGAGTTGGACTCTGATGTTTCTCAGCAATTTGAAGACCTCGACCATGCAATGGAATGGTGTGAAAATACACTGCTTAACCATTCCGAATTGCCTGATACTAAACGGATTACGGTGGAAGAACAGTTTGAGAGCCGCACCATGACCCGCATGTTAGATGTATCGACCATATCTAAGTATTTGGAGCGGGTTGAGATTAAAGCGGGTGAGTATATTATGCGTCAAGGTGATGATCCCGATGTTCTATATTTTATTGAGTCGGGACGGGTGGACATCCAGCTTGAATTAGAGGATGGAAAATCGGTTCGCTTGCGGAGTATGCGAGCAGGAACGATTGTTGGTGAGGTCGGATTTTATTTAGGTCGCCCACGGTCAGCATCTATTGTTGTCTCTGAAAAAGGTATATTTCAGAAATTAACACGCGATGCCTACTATAAGATGGGGGAGGAGCAACCTGAGGCCGCATCAGGATTCCATGTATTTATCGCTTGTGTTGTATCGGAACGATTGGCTTCTACGAATCATATGGTCGAAGTTTTGATGGGGTAATTGAGTGTAGTGAGATCGTAGGGGATGATTAATCCCCTACTTTTAAAGATAGTCTACACTGGCTCGTCGGCAATTTTCATTATGAGCTTGCCTTTATTTTCACCTGTGAATAAGCGATTATAAGTTTCGATGGTGTTTTCTAATCCTTCCACGACATCAGCGCGGAACTGTAACTTCCCTTCCATCAACCAGCCGCCGAGTTCCATGATTGCTGGTGCAGCTTGTGATACATAATCTGTCACGAGGAAGCCTTCCATCTTGGCACGTTTGGTAATCAGGTTACCTAAATTCCTCGGTCCTGGGACGGGAGTATCTGCATTATAGACAGAAATCATGCCACAGCAGACAATCCGTGCGCCGATGTTGATACGAGATAGAGCCGCTTCAAGTATATCCCCACCGACGTTATCAAAGTACACATCAATGCCATCAGGGCAGTGTTCGCGTAAGCTCTTATTGACATTTTCTGTCTTATAATTAATTGCACCATCTAAACCGAGTTCATCAGTCAGCCAAGCACATTTTTCGTCACTTCCTGCAATACCAATCACACGACAACCTTTGATTTTTGCAATCTGTGCAACCAATGAACCTGTCGCGCCAGCAGCAGCCGATACAACAACCGTATCACCTTCTTTGGGCTCACCTACATCAAGCAAACCATAATAAGCTGTCAAACCAATAAACCCTAAAACACCGATATAATAATGGAGGGGTAAGTTACCTAGAGGCTGAACTTGGGTTAATCCTCGTAATTGTTTGCCTACGAATGTCGCATAATCTTGCCAACCGACCATGCCAATAACAATATCCCCTTCCTTGAAAGCTGGGGCAGTCGATTCATCAACTACACCAATCCCTGTCCCAACGATGACTTCACCGATGCCAATGGGGTCACGGTAGCCACGTTCTGCACGCATCCACATGCGCTGGGTAGGGTCAAGTGAAAAATAGATATTGCGGACACGGACGCTATCTTCTGCGAGGGGCATTACTTCTTCTTCAACCCAATCAAAATTGGATTTTTCGATCATGCCTTCGGGGCGGGTTTTGAGTCGCCATTGACGATTTGCTTTGCTCATAAACTATTCCTTTATTTGTTAATAAATTAAGTGGTGTAAGTATACTGGATTCAGCTTAGTTGAATATGATAGTAACATATCCCAAGAAGTCTAATCATGTTGTGTAAATATTTTTATTCTCGACCTTCGGATAAGCGTACAGCGAGAGACAGCATCCCATCGGTAATCGCTGATTGTATAAGCATGATGATAACCAGCCCTAGACCAATTAAGATACCATAAGGGACAATCGCCCATATCTCGCCAACCGACCCCAATTGTGCGAATAATAAGCCCCAATCACCAAAGCTACTATGCGCCAAAAAGAGTGCAAAGAGGGCTTCATCAGGTAATTCTAATCCACCCGATAAAAATTGAGAGATACCAATAATCAATCCAATGGTCACGGCAAGCTGTAAAAACACGAGGATAATCTGAATCGTTCCTGAATAGGCACGGTCTTTAATCGCTACTGAAATCAAGATACCGATACCTGCTGATGAAGCAATCATGGTTAACGGTAGTAGGAGGTTAATCGTCATAAGCAGTGCGATAACAATCAATCCATAATGCCACGATGGGACAGCGGGCGTAATATTGGCGGTTAGCATTTCAGCATATAATCCACCAAAGGCAGTTAAGTCATAGAGCATCCCTAAGACCAAGACGACCCGTACCAGTAGGATGGCGATGATGATGCCTCGTAGACGATAGAGTATTGCTATCCAGCGCGCCCGTAATATAAATTCGGCACCATTTTCTGTCGCGCGCAAATTGTCCCATGTCTTGTTACTGCGTTCTTGTCCAATCGAGCCGATACCCAGTGATAATGCGAGGATATTGGTGATAATCTGTAAAAATAAAGTTGGGAAATATAAAGCACGCCATGCAAAGTCTGTAATATTTCCCTTGGTTGGGGACTCGTAAATATAGGTGGCATATACGTACCCCAATAACCCCAAGATTAACATCAGGACAAATAGTGAAATGACCCGTGTCCGCCATGTGCCGACGGTTTTCAGGCGCGATAGTTCGTACTGCAAGATGGGGTGTGAGGGACGTGCCCAATCTGGGATTTGTGAGCTTAAGAAATTAATCATCTGTTGTGACCAATTCACCAATATAATATTCGAGTTTGTCGATTTCTGCCTGCCATGCTTCTGTCGGAATATGGATGGTGCGACTTTCGCGGATATAGTGAATGTGGGTTTGGGGTACGATGTGTCCGCCGAGTTGCTCTTGAACAGCTGAGGCATAAACCCCGACTTGTAAATAATAGCGTTGAGCGTGACGGTCAAAATTACCGTCATTCACTTTGCTGGTTTTATAATCCACAACTACCCATGTTCCATCCGATTGCTGGAATAAGACATCAATCACACCATGTATAACACGTTTTTCTGTGCGTAGAATGAATGGCAACTCAGTATAAAGGGGACGATGATCTTGCTTTGCCGAATCTATCCAGCCAAAAAC
>CAYGTY010000087.1:6037-24950 GCA_964352825.1 uncultured Anaerolineaceae bacterium | reverse complement strand
GTATTCCTAATCAGACTGTGACAGCTTGGTAACGGAATTCAAATGGAGATTTTAGTAGCTCATAACTTATTTCCAGGTTATCTAATCGAGAAATGCGATAAGAATCTACAAGGTTTTTAATGTAAGATATTTTACTCCTTGACTATTATTCACAAAACAGTATGTTCAATATTAAATATTCAGAAAATAATAAGCCATAAGGCTAGTCTTCATCGCTTATACAAGCTATTCAACAACTTAGGAAAATGAATTAAATGACGATAGAAAACATGTTTCGCTTGATCCATTCATGGAATCGCTGGTTGTTAGTTGGGGTAACACTTGTCGCACTAATCTATTTAGGGCGGGGTTGGTTTACTGCACAGCCGTGGACAAAATATTCCCAGATGTTGCTTAAAATCTTTAGCTCATTGGTTGGTATGCAGTGGGTACTAGGGGCAGTTCTCTTAGCTAACTTGGGGAGTATCACAGGACTTGTTGTACCGCATTATTGGGAACATTTAACGATACAGACTATTGCACTCGGTGTCTCATATCTTCATGTGATGTGGCGTAAAAAAGAACTCGATGATAAGACCCGTTACAAACGCAGTTTCCTCATGATTATTAGCGTATTAATCTTAACTGTCGGCGGTATTATGGCGCTTCCAGCAAATATTCAATGGCGCTTGATGGCGCTATAGAAAAGGACAACGGGTTGATGTAAATCTGAGTATACTAGGGTCTTGTTACTATGAAATGGGACGGTCTGCAAATAACAGTTATGGAGAAGAAACATTAACCCCCAAACTTAACAGATAGCTTGAGGGTGTTTTGTTTAGAAACTATTCTGTAGTTAAATCAGGTGATAAATCAATCATATCCAATGCGAAGGGAAGTTGTGGACTTGTCCCAAAGCCGAGGCTGAATTGATTCCAGTTGGTGACAAAGAGGACATCTTTCTCAGCATCATAAGCGACATCACTCGACCCCCGAAATTCCTGAGCCAACATCGTCAGCCCGTCGCTATCCAGCCGTGCAACACGATTCCAGCCTAATAAAGCAAGATAAATATCACCTGTCGCCGAGACTGTGACACCATCAAGACCATAGCCATTGTTGTTGAAATCACTATAGAGGGTTTCTGTTTGTTCAATCGCGGTACTGAGATCAGGCGCGGTAGCAGGTACACGATAGAGCCTGTCATATGTTCCTTCTGTGATGAGGACACTATCACTATTGGCATCATAACTCAGCCCTGTTGGTGCAGGCGGTTCACCAGTTGTGACTGGTGATGGTGTCCACCATACCTCTAGATTTCCGTCCTCCGTTGAGTAACGCCATACACGTGCTGGACTGCGGTCAGTAATATAAATAAAGCCAGCGTTATCAACCGCAATATCATCAGGTAAGCCAACCCCAACGGTTTCGTTATTCGAGATTTCGATCAATGAGCGTAATTCACCATCAGCATATCGCCAAATAACAGCCCCTTTTGCATTTAGTGCTTCGACACGGTCTAGGATATAAAGCGATCCATCCTCTGCAACATCTAAGCCAGAAACAGAGCCAATGCGCTCACGGGTATCATCTACTTCACTGATAAACCCATCCGCGCTAATCGTCCAAATGACACCACTGGCATAACTGCCTGTATAGAGTGTGCCATCGCTTCCCATCGCTAATGCTGCAGGATAAGCGTCGTCATCAGGTAGGGTAATATATTCATTGACGGTCACAGACTCATTGATAGAAATGGCGGTTGTGCGTGGTGCAGACCCAACCACCCACCATGTCGCAAGGATAATCACAATTACACCGATTAAGAGGGTTAACACCAAGAACATCAATGCCCGTAAACGTGTGAAATTAGACACACTTTCTTGGTTTTGTTCTGTATTATTTTCGGTCATATATGCCTCATTCACTAACGATAAAATATAGCTTATTGTAATGGAGACAATCAGACCTGCCTATGACAATTCAAGAGCCGGCATCATTCTATTAAGCCTGCACTCACGTCAAGAAGATAAAATAGTTCTGGAGAATAATTGTATCCAGTTTACCTATTCATAAAATAGATAAATCAAGCCATAATTCACTATGATATAGATAACTGAGTAGTCAGAGAGACCCTGATGACGATTAAATTAAATAAACACAATCGTTGGGTTTATAGCATCTTACTAATCGCCTTTTTTATGATTGCGCCCTTAGTGACACAAGCGCAAGATATAACGGCAACCCCTGATGGTGGAGATGAACCCCTAGAAGCCCCTGAACGGGTTGACATACAACCTATTGCACGCGATGAAGAAATTGAAACCCGCTTACTTGAGATCTATACAGCGACGGGGTGGTTTGTCGCCCCACAAGTTCGTGTTCAAGATGGGGTCGCGTTTCTCAATGGACAAACTCAAACAGAAGAATTTAAAAAATGGGCAGGCGACTTGGCACGGAACACACAAGATGTCGCCGCTGTGGTCAATCAAATTGAGATTATTGAACCAGACCTATTAGATTTTCAACCAATGGTCGAAGTCTTGCGCGATCAAGGACGGGCATTTTTACGCTCAATCCCTCTACTTGGCTTTAGTTTAATTATTTTGTTTCTCACCTTTGTCTTTGCACGTATCATGACGCGAACATCGCGCAGTTATCTTCAAACGCGGAATTTAAATATCTTATTACGCAATGTCATTGCCAATACTATTGGGGTTTTAGTATTTCTAGCTGGACTCTATCTAGTGTTTCAGGTGGCAGGTTGGACAAATATCGCCTTAACGATCATCGGTGGTACTGGCTTAATCGGTCTGATTCTGGGTATTGCCTTCCGTGATATTACGGAGAATTTTCTGGCGAGTATTTTCCTCAGTGTACAGAATCCCTTCAATGTCGGGGACTTAGTTGAAATCAGTGGAATATTGGGATTTGTTCAGAATATGACAACCCGTACAACCATTGTGATGACACTCGCGGGGAATCATGTGCAAATCCCTAATGCGACAGTCTATAAAAGTATCATTCATAATTATACGAGTAATCCCAATCGACGAATTGATTTTGTTGTTGGTATTGGATACGACGATTCCATCTCGGTTGCCCAAGATCTTGTCAACCAAGTTTTGCAAGACCATCCTGCTGTTTTGAATGACCCAGAACACCTTGTACTCGTTGATAGCTTGGGTAGTGCGACAGTCAACTTACAAATTTATTTTTGGATTGATGGTACACAACATAGCTGGTTAAAAATGAAATCATCTGTCATTCGGTTGATTAAACGCGCGATACAAGATGCTGGAATCTCGATGCCAGATGAAGCTCGCGAGATGATTTTCCCTCAAGGTGTCCCAGTGCATATGATAGAGACTGACAACACTAAGAATGACACACCAGGAAAGCCACAAAAACCATCATCTGCCCCACCTATAGAATCTGACGATGTATCAACCCGTGCAGAAGGTGGGTTACGGAGTGAAGCCGAAGAGATTGAATCGCAAGCCAAGCAATCAAGGACACCTGAATCTGGAGAAAACCTGCTCAAAAGTGACCCCGAAAGTAATTAAGCATCCAATAAATAAAGTCTGTCTGTATTGTTTTCTAGGTACAGACAGATGTATATTTTATGCCACCCGTTGAACGATATAGTGCTTATAACCTTGCTCACCTGTTTGACTCCAGAGTTGGGAAACCTGATAAATACAAAATAACGCCGATGCTATTGACCATAAATTCCCCTTTCGAGATAAGCAGTTTGCCGATAGCATACGCATATTATGTCAATCACAGAGGATTATTCCCTGCTTGATGTTAAGTAACCTTCGGTATGTCTTAGAATTGTAGGGGAGTTGCCATGTCTGCTCCCGACGGTTGAACACACAGGTTCAACCCTACACAAATTCTAATTTCTTATCGAAGGTCGCTTTAAAAGTAGGGGATAAAGACACAAAAACGAATGATAACTTTAATTGCAACAGTCCTCAATGAGGGCGATAACATCCATCATGTCATGAACTCACTCAAAGCGCAGACCCGTCAACCTGACGAAATCGTCATTGTTGATGGTGGGAGTAACGATAATACCGTGTCCATTATGCAGAGTTATAGTAACCAACTGCCCTTGCGTGTGGTGGTTGAGGATGGCTGTAATATTAGTGAAGGACGTAATCGCGCGATTGCCGAAGCCACAGGTGACATTATTGCTGTAACGGATGCAGGTGTAAAACTTACGGATACGTGGTTGGAAAAAATCATCCAACCGCTATTGGATAACGATGATATACAGGTTGTCGCTGGCTTCTTCCAAGCAGACCCACAGACTTTGTTTGAAGTTGCTTTAGGGGCGACCACACTCCCACTTGAAGACGAGGTTGACCCAGAGACCTTTCTACCGAGTAGTCGAAGTGTTGCCTTCCGCAAAGCCTCATCAGACTTCATCGGGGGCTATCCAGAGTGGCTTGATTTTTGTGAGGACTTAATTTTTGATATTCGTCTCCAACAGACCAGCAGACCTTTTGCTTTTGTACCTGATGCGCTGGTTTACTTTCGCCCACGCCCAACCCTGCAAAAGTTTTATAAGCAGTATTATCTGTATGCGCGCGGTGATGGCAAAGCCAACCTGTGGCTTAAGCGACATATCATCCGCTACATCACTTATTTATTGGTATTCCCAGCGGTCTTACTCATGGGCTTGCTCATACATCCGTTATTATGGGGAGTGTATCTGGTGGGTGGCGCGATTTATCTGGCACAACCTTATCGCCGTTTGCCGAAAGTTATGCACACTGCTCCCAGTCAATCGGCTTTTGCGTGGCTCTATTGTATCGTGATGATTCCTGTGATTCGGGTTGTTGGGGATGTTGCAAAAATGATTGGTTATCCTGTCGGTTGGCGATGGCGACTGGCTCAAAATCCCCCAGATTGGCGTATTCTGCCTGATAGACCTTAGCTATTTATCAGCAATCTCGATAGATATCTCATCCCAATTATCACTTTGTTGACAGAGCCAATTGAGTGCATAATGCCGTTCTTTGGCAAGGGATGCGAGTTTGTTGTATTCATCTGAGTTGAGGTCAGCATAGGCTTTGCCGAGTACAGGGAAATCATCATTCAGTAATTCTGGAAGGTTGCCTGCTTGGTACATCTCATGCGCGACACGATGAACCGCTTCGATATGTTCAGGGTTATCTAAGAGTTGCTCTTGCATGTGGGCGCGCCAATGCCATGTTTCGGCAAGGTCACGGGCTTGATGAATCACATCGCCTTCAATCACGGTTGCACACCACATAAAATCAATGGTCGGGTTCATTAAATCTAATGGGATTAACAAAGCCTCAATGTCGAATTGCGTATCATAATAAGGTACATCAATCGTGTTTAATGCCCATAACATCATACCTAAAGACTCACTCCGCCAACGTATCGCCGCTCTATCCAATTGTTGCCATGCTCCTAAATCGGCATCCATAAGCAGTCGCTCATCTTCAGAGAATTGATCAATGAGTTTTTCTTCGACACACCATTGTTTGAGGTGTTGATGAATGCCTTCATGTTCACGTCGCCAACCGTCACGAATTTCGTCAGGTAAATCTTTGACACTTTGGATACCCAACTCTAAACCATGTCGTTTGAGTAGGACACCAAGGCACATCGCACGATTTGCAACACGACGATCTGTTTGAGTTGAATGATTTGGCATATCCATATATCTCCTGAACGTTATTGCTCTCTATTCTATGGGGTTGGCGCAAAAATACAAAGGTAGACTTGGTCAAAGGATACGAACTTGGAGGGATGTGTCTATTTCAAGTTTCTGTTCACATTCGCTCTCATAACCGCCATGCACACCACATTCTAACCACATCACAACCTCAATAGGACATTAGACCTACCTTTGCACATCTTATTGTAATGTATAATAATGTTATAGAGAGAGACTTAGAATAATTGCCCCCTCTAAATCTCGCCCGTTTACAATTCGGGGAGATTTTATCATTATTTCACATAGAGGGACTAAATTTAGTCTAAAGAACGAAGGCAAATCATGGCAGATAAAAAATACACCCCCAACTTTCCTGATATTTTAGGAGAGATTACGCAGGATACCCGTCTTAATTTTGGCTTGGTGCAGGTGGCAATGGCGATTCGCCCACGGGTGATACGGGCTGGACGACCCTTTGAGGTGATTCTTTTAGTTCAAAATGCCTCTGATATTGCAGTCGATGTCATGACGCGTGTTCGCCTGCCTGATAAAGATGCAAAGGGTAAAAAAGAACGCTTTGTGACCAAGGTGGATAAGCTGGTGGTTGGGCTTGAGCCTGCTCAGGTGGGGTATGTCGTCTTACCTGTCTCGACCTTACCTGACACCGCGATTAGTGGCGATTATAGCATCGCGATGGATGTGAAGATGCAACCTGCCAAAGATGCCAAACCCCGTCGTATCCGTTTAGAAAAGGGCGGTGGAATTGTTGTTCCTGAAGACTTGGCAGAAGGCGCAGCTGATAAATTAGCGGAACTATCACGCTTGAATTGGACTGCCGATAAAATGTCGGGTCTGCGTTCCAGTGGCTTAGAGGTAAAATTTGGATTGATGTCAGGGACAGTTGGCAAAATCAGCGACCTCAAACCGGGGTGGGAATCCATATGGACGATGGATGACCTTGTCGATAATGCCTTGCTCATTCAGAAGTTCCGCGAGCAATTACAAGAACAACTTTTACCAGCATTAACCGCTGAGCAGATTTATCCACGCGCCTTGCAAACCACGATGGCAAATTTTGAAAAAGCTGGATTTAAGTTATCCAAGTGGGAATCTATCTTGGTGGCGAAGATGCTGACCCTAATATTGATGTATGGCGCACCGAATAAAATTATGGAATTGGTGGCTGGCGACTTTAATTTACGTCCGATTTTGGAAGAAGACGCGGATTTAAGTCAGATACAATTACCGAGGTGGATGAGCCAATTTTTGAATGTCTTGAGCCGTGAACCTCGTGCTATAGAAGCACCCATTAAGGTCATTATGCAATTATGTTTTGAGGGCTTGTTGCAAGATGCAGCAACCTATGCTTTTCAGCGGATTGAACTCGCATTAGACGAGTCTTTGGGGACTGCTGAGGAGCGAACAATCTATATTAAGCAATTTATGGATGAGTTTAATGAGGGCAGTTTAGGGTTTACCAATGTGTATCTGCCGATAGTGATGGGTGGAATTACTGCGGCAGACCAAGTGATATTGCCTGACGATAATATGGAAGATGCGGTGCATGATTTGCGAGCGATGGTCGATGCACGGCGTGAAGAAAAACTCGATGATGAAACCACAGGTTTATTCGATATGGTGGATCGCCTGATGGGGAAAATCTTGCTTAAATACGGTTACGATGCAAAAAGGATGTAAAATATGGCATTCGGAGTTGTGTATCCAGATGTGTTAGGGGCAATTACAGGTGGCGGTCGAATCGTCTCTGAGAATTTGCAGTATGCAGTGGGGCTTTCGCCTACGCAAGCATTTGTTAATCAACCACTAGAGGTCATTATCCCATTACAAAACATGGTCGATAAACCTTTGCAAGTGAAGGTGTCCTTACGTATGCCGAGTCGTGATAAAAAGGGGAATCCTGTTGTGATGGAAGCAGGGAAGTCCTCTGTGACAATCACAATGAGTCCCGGAGAAGTGGGTTTATTGCGAATGCCATTTACGGTAAATCCTCCCACCTCCTCCAACAAAGGCTACCCTGTGCAGGTATCTGTTCGCCATAAATCGGATAACACGGCTTTGAAGGTGCGTCCTCCAGATGGCGGTCCTCCTCCTTCTGTTTTGAGTATTTCGCCATTTCGCTTGCAAGTGATGAAGGACATCGACTTTGTAACCAAAATAATGGGATCACAAGAGTCTGTCACTGTTTCATTTGACCTCGCGGCAAAACGTCTGCCACCGCCTGATTTATCTACATTGCAACCCAAGTATGAAACATTGTGGGCATCGGAGCAGATGAAGGAAGAAGAAAAACTGGCGCGGGCGCGGATTAATGAGGCGCGTCAGATTGCTTTAGGTTTAGGCAATCCGACATCGTATTGGGCATTATTAGAACAAGTTGATGAGCGCTTTGCAGCCCGTGATATGCCATTACACCCCGGTGAAGCGGCTGCAATTGCAAAGATGATGGCGTATACAGTCGATGAAGCTCCTGAATTAGAGACACAGATTAGTGTGGAATCAACGCGGTGGTTTCGGACACTCTGTCAGGTATTAGCACATAACGAAGATATTCATGATTTACCGCGTGGTGAATTGTTAGCCCACCATGTATTTGATGCCATCCTCTTCGATACCATCGGCATGGGATTCCATGTATTGCAACCAAAAGTTAAAGAAAAATTAGGCAGTGCCGAAGAGCGTTTGAATTATGCCAATCGCATGATGACGTGGTTTGCAGGATATGGCGATCCTGATTTGACTTATATCTATCTACCGCTTGTGTTGGGTGGGATCGTGATTTCTCGTTTGGTGACATTGGATGTCAGACTCAACCCGTGGATTTTAGTGGATGATTTGACAGAAGCCATGCACGGGCGGCAAAGCCTGATGGGTGATGACGACGATTCTATTATCTTTACGATGTTGAACGAGCTATTAGAAGAACAACACCGTGTTATTCGTAGTCAACGGATTGAACGCCCGACTGAACGATAGCATCTCTCTTTACAATCCCTCTTTAAATGTCTTTAGAGAGGGATTTGGTCATTGACTGATTCGCGTTACTCGCTATCGCTTTTGTTAACCGTAAATTTGCCGAGGACAATGGTATTATCTTGTGCGCCATCAACATTGGTGAGTACATCATAGCGAATCGCATCAGGCAAAGCATACCACCCCGTTAAAACCATATAATCACCATCAGGTAACTCGCTAATATCAAGGGAAATCGTCTCCGTCCATTGTGTACCGCCCTCAATATTTCCCACATTATCATCTGCCTGTGCCATCAATCGTCGATTTTCATCTAAGATATGTACAAATCGTATATCTGTTTCGGCACGAGGTTGACCAAAACGCCACCATAAGCGCAAAGATAATATATCTTCGAAGTCCTGTGGCATATGAAAAGCAGCTAACTCAATTCCATCCTCCATACGGATGGGTTCATAAATCGGACCATCTGTCAGCGAGATAATATCAATATCATAGTTGGCTACATCACGGCATACCAAGACTGTATCATCAAATTGTTGTGGGCAAGGTGGATCAAGTTCAATCGTAAACGTGTTATATCCCCGTCGTCCAATGGGTAATGGCAGGGATAAACGCGTTTCTCCATTAACTGTCCATGTATGTAGCGTTTCTCCATTGAGTCGTAGATGGATTTTACGATTGTCGCCATTAAAGGTGGCTGTATATTCTAACCATCCCGGTTGCTCTTTATAGATATACGTTACCTTCGGGTTAGCATCGGGGGTGATAGTATAAGTGGCTTCGGGGACAGCATTTGAAATCGGTGTTTCATGGATGATAAAACGATCGTCTTCGTATATTGCTTCTCCCAAATGGACACGGGCGCGCTGGATCATGCTCTCTAATTGCCCCATTTGTTCAGCACGGATTTTATTGATAATCACAATATCTGCCCCTGCATCGGTTAGTAAGGGTGTCTCAAATGTGCTAAGCAAAGTGAGCATCGCAGGGTCTATCGGTGTCTCGCGCGAAATCTGTCCAGCAATCAGGGCTTTGCCATGCGCGGTCTGAAGAAAGAGGGCTTCTTTTGCCGATAGTAAATTATCATATGGCACATTAAAGACTGCCCGAATATCATCACGCTCAGCGAGGTCATAAATCGCTTGCGGTATATCAGCCGACTGCATCGGAAAGGACTCGAAAAACTGATAGTCACGAAAGAGAAGTAGACCCAATAGAATGACCAATAGATAACGGACAACTTTACGCCTATTGCGGATAAATTGCCCCGACCAAATAAATGCCATCCCATAGCCAGCCATTAAAGCAAAGGCAAGCGCGAATAAAAACATAAATCGTCCGGGGGTTCGTGCCAGTTCAAAAATTGGCAAGTTTATGAATAGCGCATAGGGTAAGGGAACAATGGTATCATACCCTGCAATGCTCATAATAAAGGGTTCATCTAATATCTTTAATATAGGTCCTAATGCAAAAATCCACGTGATAAACGCAACCAATAACCACCACCGCGCTTTTCGTTGGCTTAGAACACCAACAAGAGCAAGGAAGCTACCGATTACACCGATATAACTTGCCCCTTCTGCCAGATTGACACCCAAAACCCGTGATGAATAGCTCGTCACATTTGCCCAGAACGGATTCAGAAACGAAGGGGATGCCAACCCCAGAAAATCGATACTATAGCGGACAAAGCCACCTGCTTCTGTGTATTGCGATGTTTGCAAGGTGTCGTTGAGTATCGGCAATAGATAAATCCCAAGTAAACTACCGCCAACAATGCCAACCGATAAAACACGGCTCGCCCCTAAAACATCGCGCTTGTAAATTCTGGCGAGCAAAAATAACGCCATCAACGGAAGCAATAGATAGATAACCTGTAGCGTGTGTCCTGATGGGGATAGCAAAAAGAATAAAACGGATAACCCGAAATATTTTGCCCGTCCTGTATCCACATATTCAAAGAGGGAATACACAAAAAGCGGGACTGCCCATTGCACCATCAGCCCTGCATGTCCATCAAAGAGATGCCCTTGGAATACAGGGAATATCATAAAAATTAAACCCGCAATGATGGCTGGTGTATGATGCTCATGTGCGAAGCGATGTCGTGCTAAGAAATACATCGCCCAACCATTCAATGCCATTGTGAGCAGAATTGTGATGTTATATGCCATTGCCAAGGGCAAGAAGACGGCGAATAGCCACATTGGGAAGAATTGTAAGGGGTTTGCCCATAAGGTCACACCAGAGAATCCTTCAGGGTAGCCGAGGTTGGATTGCCAGAAAATATCATTTCCATTTTGAATTGAGGTCTTGAACCACCAAATATGCCGTGCCATCTCATAGGCATCGCTTGTATCCCCACCGAGAAAATGTGTGGATAGAGATGTAATCGCAGGATATGTCACACCAATTGCTACAAATAAATACAAAAGGAAAACAATCATATGATGACGTGGAATCCGTTTCAGCACAGCGTTACCTCAGACTAAAAGACCATAGACGCGATATTGTAGCCATTGCAAGGGGTTCTGTGTAGGTGTTATGTGTCTTTGTTTATTATCCATGCGATGCGAAACTCGATAATATCAATATAGATAGTAACTTTCAGACTTAGATTTTTGGCATGTCTACACTAAAATCTGATACATTGTGTATCTAAAAACTGAAAAATAAATTGTATGACATCTTATTCTGATTTAAAAAATACCTTCGCTGGACAGCAGATGCCCTTTGCCTTTGTTGATATGGATATGTTGGATGCTAATATCACAGCTATCGTTGAACGCGCACAAGGGAAACTGATACGAGTTGCCTCCAAGAGTGTGCGGTCACGTGCCGTACTTGAACATATCCTCAATGCACACCCACAAATTCAAGGTGTGATGTGTTTTACTGCACCTGAAGCAGTCTGGCTCAGCCAGCAGGGATTTGATGATTTGCTTTTGGGATACCCGATTTGGCATGATAAACAAGTTCGTGCGATTTGTGGGGAAGTTCAACAAGGCAAGACTATTATCTGTATGGTGGATTCAGTCGAGCATATCAAGCATTTGCAGACCATCGCCCAATCTGAAAATGTGAATTTAGGGGTTTGTATTGATATTGACATGTCGGTGAATTTCCCTGGATTGCATTTTGGGGTGTGGCGGTCTGGTGTAACGGCTGTTGACCATGCCTTAGCGATTTATCGTGCTGTCGAGAGTAGCCCCAATATTTATATTGATGCTGTGATGGGGTACGAGGCACAAATTGCAGGTGTGGGTGATGATGCGCCGAATAGTAGTGTACGCAATCAGTTGATTCGCTTCTTAAAAGGGCGTTCAATTGACAAAATTGTGAAGCGTCGTGGGGACATTGTTGAAGCTCTACAAGCTCATGGGGTACAATTACGGGTTGTGAATGGTGGTGGGACAGGCAGTATGGAAACCACTCGTGAAGAAGCCTGTGTTACCGAAATTACAGTCGGTTCGGGATTTTATTCACCAAATTTATTTGACCACTATCAAGCCTTTCAACATCAACCATCAGCAGGATTTGCAGTTGAAATTGTGCGTCAGCCCAAAGCCGATACCTACACCTGTCATGGAGGTGGTTATATTGCCTCAGGTGCGACAGGGATTGATAAACAACCCTCGATTTATGCACCTGTTGGGGCAAAGTTAACCGACCTTGAAGGCGCAGGTGAAGTCCAAACGCCTGTGATTTATACAGGGCAAGAAACTCTAAATTTAGGCGACCCCATTTTCATGCGCCATAGTAAAGCAGGTGAACTGTGTGAACGGTTTAATCACTTGTTACTGGTGCGTGATGGCAAAGTATATGAAGAAGTCCCAACTTATCGTGGTGAGGGTAAGAGCTTTTTATAGAGGAAAGGCACTACAATAAATAAAGAGACAGATAATTTAATCACCTGCCCCTTGGAGGATAACTAGCATTTGATAATGCTTAAGCGAGTGATGCTTCCAAACCGGGAGCAGCTGAACTATAAACTTGACCGAGTAATCCTTCAATTGCTTCGACAGGTGCGCCGTTGGGTTCATATGTGCCAGACCATGTGAGTTCACTTGTGCCATCACCATTGTCTTTAAGTTGCATTGTGCTGACATAATCACGCATTGGTAATGGTGAGGGGTCGATAACGGTATAGACGAGTGTCCGTGAGGAGTCGTTCAATTCCAGTAGTTTTTCTTGCAATTCAGCACCATCTTGCAAGACACAAGTGCGAAGAGTGCCGACTTCATTGCTTTCTGCTGATGATTGTGCGATTGCTGCTACATATTGGTGAATGCCACCGAAGTTACGAACGATGTTCCATACTGTATCTACTGGTTGGTTGACTGTGTTGCTTATGCTAAATTCCATGACTTAATTTCCTTTATACTGTATGATTTATTACGATATGTTTACTATAATCAACGACCGTAACAAGAGAGTAACAAGCAAACCCTTATGCGTAACAAACCGATAACCAAAATATATTTACTTCACTATCCAAAAGTCTCACATGGCGAAATCGCTATTAAATTCCCAACCCGTAAGGTGCTTGCGCTCTTTGTATATCTATTAGTAGAGGAGTCTGCACAACCGCGCGAAAAGTTGATAACACTATTCTGGTCACAAAGTGATATAGAAGCCGCATCCGCTTCTTTACGCAGCTCTCTATCTCGTTTGCGGTCTGCTCTTGCGCCAACGAATATTCAAATTAAGACGGATAACTATACGGTTCAATTGATTCATAGCGATGTGATATTAGATGTGAGTCTACTGAATACCTTATTTCATAGTGTTTCGGGGCAGAATCAAATCGGTACAGGTTCGCTGGATTATCTCACTGAGTCTTTAGCTCGTTTTGAATATGATTTTCTGGATACCTTTACAGTAGACGACGCGAGTGAGTTTGAGCAGTGGGTACTCTATCACCGTCATGAATATCGAAAAAAGCTCAATTTGGTTTATGAGTCGGTCATCAATGCCTTGATTACAAATCAGAATTTGCCTCATGCCGAAACTTATGCGCGACAATGGCTACAAGGGGACTTTCTTCTGGAAGAAGCGCACCATCTATTGATTCGAATTTTATGGCTGAGTGGAAATCAGGTCGCAATTCGTACCGCCATTAAACACTATCAACAGATGGCTGATGAACTCGGTATTGAAGCGAATGAAAGTATTTTGAAGCTAGAACGTCTGCCTGAAGTTGTCTCACATCAAGAACAACCATCTGCTCAAATACCATTTGTTGGGCGATTTCAAGATTTACAAACCCTCAAGTTATGTTTAGAGACTGCGGAAAATGGTCATAGTCATACGGCTTGTATAATTGGTGAATCAGGGATTGGTAAAACACGCTTGGTCACAGAGTTTTTACATTTGGCAGGTGTCTATGATTGGTCGATTTTGTCTGGACGCGCCTTTGAATATGGGGCAAGTTTTCCGTATCAACCCCTGATTGATGCCTTACGGGAGCAAGTCGATAAAGAAAATGCACCAGAAGATTTACTCAACGATATATGGTTATCTGAATTATCACGCATCATACCCGAATTACGCGATCGCTATCCTGATTTATCCCCCTATACAAACGAGACTGACCTGATTAAGCCTCGCTTGTTTGAAGCCATTTTACGCCTGACAATTGCCCTCAGTGAAAGACAGCCTTTGATATTGTTTATAGATGATGTGCAATGGGCAGACCCTTCGTCTTTAGAGTTGCTTTTATATTTGACACACCATTGGCAAGTTCGACAAACATGTATCTTATTGATATTGACACTGCGGATTGAAAACCTTGACTCCCAACCGAATATCGCAAAGTGGTTGCAGAGCATGACACGCGCAAGTAAGGTTCGGCAGATTCGCCTTGCCCTCTTAACACAAAATGATATACACCAAGCCCTTGACACACTGACTACCGTCGAGCACCAGACTGATATACAACATCAGGATATTAGTGCATGGATGTTTGATAAAACACAGGGGAATGCTTTCTTCCTGAGTGAGATTATTACGTGGTTTCAAGATAATCAATCCACTGAAATCATAGATGCTGTGATTGACGGCGGGGTAAAAGAGGGTAATTGGGGGTATCTGGGATTATCTGTCACCCAAGAAATTTATACAACAATTGCCAATCGAATTGAATATCTGACTGACTCAGAGAGAAACATCCTACTGGCGATTGCTGTTTTTCAGCGTGTTTGTACCTTCAATGAACTCAGCGTGATTGCACAGCTTGATGAGGAAATCGCCCTCAACGCTATTGATAACCTCTTGAGTTTACACCTTTTGCAAACGGTATCGGATCGTATAGATAGTTATATGATGTCTCATAGCATGTTGCGTGAAGTTATCTATGCAATCGGTGGAAAAACTCGTCAAAGCATCTATCATCGGCGTATCTTAAATCACTTAGAGTCCGATTTATCTTATGGTGAAGTGGCTTATCATGCCTTACAATCGAATGAACTGAATAAGGCATTCATTTATCATCTCAAAGCAGGGGATGCCGCCTTAGCCATATTTGCGGTTGGAGAAGCGGATTATAATTTCCAACAAGCCTTCCAATTATTAGAGAGCGTGGCAAACCAAGTTTCGATAGAAGACTTAGATAATCTATTTGTGTGTCGAGGACGAACTTTTGAATATAGAGGACAATATAATGATGCCCTTGAAAACTATCAAGAGATGGCAACTCTTGCATCCACATATAACCACCCTACAATGCTTATCAAAGCACAAATTCGTGAAGCGACCCTCTACTCCACCCTAACCCCTGTATCGAACCCCAGCAAAGGGCAAGATATGAGTGAACAAACCCTCGAACAATCGCGCCTTGATAATAACCCATCTGCCGAAGTCGAGAGTCTTTGGAATCTGATAAATGCACATCGCTTAATGGGGGATTTATCACAAGCTATCATTTATGGTGAACATGCGCTCGAACAAGTCCAAAAATTAGATGATGACCGCTTACTTGGTTTTATCTTAAATGACCTCTGTAATGCGTATGCTGCACAAGGACGTTTATCACAGGCGGTTGAAGCGGCTTCTCAAGCACAGATAATTTGGCGACGTATCGGCAATCGTGCGATGTTAACAGATGCACTCGGTGCGGCAAGCAATTGTTCAGCGTTCTTAGGGGAATTTGAACAAGCCATTGCCTATGGTGAAGAAGGATTTCGGATTGGACAAGAAATTGATAACATATGGGCACAGACTTATTGTCGGTCTAGTGTTGCTAAGGCGTATTGGTTTTTAGGAGATTATCAACAGGCACTCAATATTTTAGAGGAAGTTGTCACACAAGGTGACTTAACAGATTTACCTATTGCACGTGTTTATGGGCGCGACTTTCTCGCACAGGCTCATGACGTATTCGGTGATTTTGAAAAAGGATTACAGGTCAGTCAAATTGCACTGCAAAGTTCTATAGAGCAGGTTCCGGGTTTATCGGCACAAGTTTTACCAACCGTTGCTTTGTTGCATCTTAAGTTAGGAGATGTAGAAAGTGCTGAAAGGGTCTTATCTACTTTATCCATCGATGTACATTCTGTGTGGATTCCATTTGATCGGTTTAAACGCATTGAAGCCGAAGCTCGGATTTTGGTGCAACGAGGGCGACTGGATGAAGCTATTGAGATATTACAAGCCTTCTTGACAGAACATCAACAGACAGAACTTTACCCTAATTATGCTGAGACATTAATCACCTTGGCGGAGCTACAAAAAGCATATGGTGATATAGCCTATCAAGATACCCTAGCATTGGTTAGACCCTTACTAGAGAAACTGGAATCTCAATATTTGAACAATCTTATCCAAGCTCTACTTGAATCAGAGTAAGACCCATTTAGGACAATGTGACATGACAGAAATTACCAATTGGTCAGAAAGTGTACGCTTTACACCACAGGCTATTTATATACCATCGACTGAAAATGAACTGATCGATCTTGTAAAACAATGCCATCAGACCAAACAAAACATCCGCGTAGTTGGCTCAGGGCATTCCTTCACGCGCTTAATCGAAACTGATGATGTTCTGATTTCTTTGGATAAGCTCGAAGGCTTGATTGCAGTCGATGAATCGGCTCTGCAAGCAACCGTCTGGGGGGGGACAAAGATTAAAGCCTTAGGTGATTATCTAGCTGAGGCTGGTATGGCACAAGCCAATTTGGGGGATATTGATGTGCAGTCGATTGCTGGGGCAATTAGCACAGGCACACATGGTAGTGGCACAACCCTCGGTAGTATCGCTACTCAAGTTGTTGGATTACGCCTCGTCACTGCAAATGGTGAGGTAATGACTTGCTCAGAAACAGAAAATCGCGAGCTATTCAAAATGGCACAAGTCTCTATTGGCGTGTTAGGTATCATCACACAAGTCACGCTCCAATGTGTGCCTGCGTATACACTGGATTATCAATGGTATAAAAGTGACCTGCAAGACCTATTCGATAATCTGGAAAGCCTCAAGCAAAATCGTAATTTCGAGTTTTTCTGGATACCACACACCGAAATAACTTTGATTAAAATCATGAATATGACCGATAAGCCCTCAAAACCAAAGAGCCTATTTCGTCGCTTTAATGAAAATATTATCGAAAATGGTTTCCTGTGGGTATTGAGTGCATGGGCAAGACAATTCCCATCACACTCCAAACAAGTTGCAAAAGTGATTGCCAGTTTGGTATCAAGCGGTGAAGATGTCACATCCAGCCATGAGACCTTTGCTACTGTGCGCGTCGTGAAATTCCAAGAGATGGAATATAACATCCCAGCCGATCATTTTGTGGCTTGCTTAAATGAGATAAAAGATTGTATCAGTAAAAATAATATAGAGGTTCACTTTCCTATCGAATGTCGCTTTGTCGCATCCGATGATATTCCACTCAGCCCAGCCTATCAAAGAGAATCAGCCTATATCGCGGTGCATATGTTTAAGGGCATGGCGTATCAAGATTACTTCGCACAGATAGAGGCAATCTTTCGTCGCTATAAGGGTCGCCCACATTGGGGGAAAATGCACACAGCAACTGCCGATGAACTCAGTCAACGCTATCCACAGTGGGCGGACTTTATGCAAATGCGCGCTCAACTTGACCCTGATGGATTATTTTTGAACGACTATCTACGCGCATATGTTTAGGCGTTGTAGGACGGTGACTTATCTCCAAGTACCTTATAATAAGTCGCGCAAGGCAGGTTCTAACGTTGGATAATGGAATGGATAACCACTGTCTAATAAACCTTGTGGCAAAATTCGCTGGCTATCTAATACTGTGTTTGCCATCTCGCCCATTGCTATTTTGAGGGCAATTGCAGGAACAGGGAATATGCTTGGGCGCGAGAGAACACCTGTTAGCGTTTTAAGGAAATCACGATTTTGGACAGGAGTCGGCGCACAGATATTAAAGATACCTTTGAGTGATTCATTCTCCATCAGATAGCGTATTGCGCCACTGACATCATCATTATGTATCCACGGTATCCATTGTTGACCATTGCCCAATTGTCGTCCCATCAAATGCCCTGCCAGAATAAACGGAGGTAATGCACCACCTGTTGGGTCAAGCACAATCCCTATCCGCAGATAAATGACCCGTACCCCCATTGCTTCGATAGGGGATAATCCAGCTTCCCATTGAACACAAACCTGTGCGCGCCATGTATCACCAGCAGGGGCATCTTCGCGAATCTCAGGCTGACCTGTATCCCCATAATATCCAACAGCAGAGGCTTGCAATAGGACACTCGGTTTTTCTGTCGCGCGTTCACAAGCATCAATGACCGCCTGAGCAGCATTCATTCGGCTATCCATCACTTGTTGTTTATGAGCATCTGTCCAACGCCAATTGGCAGGATTTTTGCCAGCAAGATTGATAATTGCCGTATCAGAGGTAATCAAATCGTACCAGCCTTCACCTGTCTTTGCATCCCATTGACGCACTTGCACAGCTTTATCGAGCTTATCAGGGGTGCGATTGGGATTGCGCGATAAGACAATCACCTCATGACCAGCCGATTGTAGTATGTTGGAGAGGGGAACACCAACCGAGCCTGTCCCCCCTGTAATAATCACACGCATAGGGATTCCTTTATTTGGCTACCATTTGAACCCTATTATGACATACCTAGATAAATTGTATCGATGAATTAGCTGAGAATTTGATACAACTCACTGGCTTGGGACAATCGCATCTTATAAAAAACGGAATTTAAAATTTACTCTGTATG
>CAYGTY010000087.1:0-5937 GCA_964352825.1 uncultured Anaerolineaceae bacterium | reverse complement strand
TGATAGAGTTCTTTGGTGGCATTAGCGACAGGCATTGGGACACCTGTTTCATAGGCTGTTTGTGTGGCGAGGTGAACATCTTTCTGCATCCATTGGAGTGGAAACTCTGGCTCATAATCTCCTGATTCCATCTTGGATTGTTTGCCAGCCATAAAGGGGGCAACCACAGGACCACCGATGAGAACCTTGAGTAAGGTCGCTTGTGAGACTCCTAGCGATTCGCCCAATGCCATGCCCTCAGCAAAAGAAGCCATCGCACTCGCCAATAGATAATTGACAACAATCTTTAGCGATGTACCCATACCATAATCACCGACATGAACAACACCACTGCCCATTGCTTCAAAGAGTGGGGTCGCTGCTTCCACATCAGCTGATTCTCCACCGACGATAAAACGCAGTACGCCATCTTGTGCTTGATTTTTCGAGCCAGCCACAGGAGCATCTAAAAATCGAATTCCTTTAGCCTGTGCATGGTCTGCCATCTTCCGTGAGAAGGATGGGTTGACTGTGCTGGAATCAATCCAGAGCCTGCCTTCTGCTAAGGTGTTAAGAAACCCATTGTCACCGAATGCTGTTGTTTCAACGGCGGTGGGATGAGCTAACATCGTAATCAGAACATCGACATCTGAGGCAACTTCTGCGGGTGTGTCTGCCCATGTTGCGCCCTGTGCCATTAGGTCATCTGCTTTGTCTTTGGTACGATTATGTACTGTGAGTGAATGTCCACTATTGATGAGATGCCCTGCCATACGGCTTCCCATAATCCCTAAACCAATAAATCCTATTTTCATGTTTTGCTCCTATCTGCTGGTTGGCGTTCTGCTTCTTGTTTTTGATAACGCTCGATTTTCATATTAATAAACGCCATTGTATCCAATAAGTCATCGACTTGGCTTTGAATCACTTGTTGATGAGCCTGCAAAATTTCACGCCGTTCCACTAAGGTCGAATCGCCCATGCGGTATAACTTGACATAATATTGCATCGCTTTGATGGACATGCCTGTTGCGCGGAGTCGCTTTAGAAATTCAAGGCGCAATAGGTCAGTATCACAATAGCGACGGTGTCCATTGGCAAGACGTTCAATCGGGTCAAGCAATCCAATCTGCTCGTAATAGCGCAGTGTGTGGATGCTGAGTCCTGTTTGCTTTGATATTTGTTGAATGGTGTATCGTTGGTTATCCATAAAGCTATCCTACAAGCTAGAGTGTACTCTAGGTCAAGTACGAGTTTTGAGATTGATTCGAGGCTGGGTTTAATCGATTACGATATAATTGTAAATATACCATCTTCACTTTGGGTTTAAACCGAAAGGCTACTATAACACGCCCAATCAAGTGGACATTATGGCTGTAGATTTTAAGTCTATGTGTTTGATTCTAATTTCGATCACTTACGATAAGATTATCAGTTGCTTTAAATTTAGCCCATCGGCATATGATAACTAGCGGCATAACGCCCTGTCACATGATGTGAGAGTATCAAATATTCAATTAATTTAAAATTATAATTGCTAAACCTTAACTCTAAAATTATTAAATCGACAATACTCTATAAGTATAGACTATAGGGAGGTAACTATGGGATCATCTATTGCATATTGGTATATAGAAAACCAAGTTATTTTTGTTCACAATGTTGGCGATCTAACGGCTGATGATTTTCGGGCTGTCGACAAACAGATAACCCAACTATTGATGGAAGCCACAGAAAATGGTAATTCTGAAGTTCAGATTGTTGTTGATAATGAAGATATGGCATCGCTTCCATCTATTTTAGAGCTTGAAGGTGGACGTATCTTAAAGTATTTTGCACAACCTAATTGTGGATTAACGCTGGTTATTATGAATAAAACAAATTCATTTCTTGTTGTGTTATCCCGTTTATTGACAAGTGTAATGGGTAAGAAATTGTTATTGGCTAGTAGCTTTGATGATGTTATGAGCCAATTAAGGCAATTAAATATTGACTTAGAAAATATACCTCACATCAGCACATGGAAAACTGAGAATTCCCCCGAAGTACAATAAAATTTATCACCTATAGTCCATTTCATATATCTATAGGTGATGTTATTGTTTAGCCCATCGGCATGTGATAACTAGCGGCATAATGCCCTGTCACATGATGGGAGAGTTGCCGTTCAATATCTGTTAGCAAGCTCGATGCCCCAAAACGGAATAGCTCATTATTCAGCCAGTCATCGCCCAATTCTTCTTTTATCATAATCAACCATGTGAGTGAATCTTTGGCTGTGCGGATGCCACCAGCAGGTTTAAATCCGACTTTATACCCTGTTCGGAGTTGATATTCACGGATTTCGCGTACCATCGTTAATCCAACTTCTATCGTGGCATTGACAGGTTCTTTCCCTGTGCTGGTTTTGATAAAATCTGCTCCTGCCATCATGCAGACCTTGCTGGCTTGCGCGACTTGCCATAATGTAGCGAGTTCACCTGTTGCCAAAATTGTCTTCATATGCGATTCACCACAGGCTTGACGCATTTCGCAGACTTCATCATAGAGCGCTTGCCAATTGCCTTGTAAGACATGTTCACGGCTAATGACAATATCAATTTCTTTTGCGCCAGCTTTCACCGATTGTTTGATTTCTTCGATGCGTTGTTTGAATGGGCTGAGTCCTGCGGGAAATCCTGTCGAGACTGCCGCGACGGGAATATCTGTGCCTTTGAGTGCGCTTACGGCATCTTCGACACGCTCATGATACACACAAACTGCACCTGTTGTCAGCTTCATATCGCCAACACCCAATGCATCCATAATATCTTGGCGCAGAGGTTGCTTGGCTTTGGCACACATCCGATAGACTTTCCCTGGGGTATCATCACCAGCGAGGGTTGTGAGGTCAATCATTGTAATCGCCCGTAATAGCCATGCCGCTTGCCATTCTTTTTTGACACTGCGACGTGTACCCATCGTTTTGGCACGGCGTTGGGTTGCGCTTAAGTTTACCGTCGTATCCTTGACCCATCCTAAATCAAGAGGAGTACCTGTATTGCGTTTAATGGTCGTTTTAGCCATCATGAACACCCTATTGGTCTGTTGATTGAATGTTTCTATTATAACCTGTGCTGGCATTCAATCACAATATGCCCAAGCATATAGGGTGCATTTCAATATCCATCTAATCCTATTCTACAATTATAGCAAAAGTAGTTAACAATCTTGCAATCGTAGGGCTGACGACCTGTCCCAGCCGTCGATTTATTCCCAAATTCTTTCGAGACTCTACAGTTTAAGATATTTTGGGGAAAAGTTTGCTGACATTATATCGGGGAACAAAAAAACGCCAAAGATATCTCTGACGCTTTTGGTTGTAATGCTATGTTACAGATATTTAGGTTGAAACAACCTCTTCGCCGTCTAAATCTTGACCTTGCACCATATCATGGAGCATTTGTGTCAGTTGATTGATGGCTTTTTCCACAGTCATATTCGGACGCATGACTGCCATTTCACGGCTTAGCATCTTCATCAGCCGAGACTTCATCTTTTGCTCGACGGCTGTTAGCTTATCCGTATACTCACGCCATGTCAGGTCGCGGAGTGCTTGCGCCATTTCGCGTGGATCACGAGTGGTAATTTTCTTCTGGATTTTAGCTTGACGAGCGCGATAATCATCTGATAATTCTGCGGGGGGTTGGGAGAAGACTTCTTCAATAACATCCATATTAGAAATTGCTGGGCGAATATCCTCATCAGCCATTTCAACGGGTATCATGACTTCACCACGTCCACCAACTAATTCGACAATATGATACGCACGCGTCGTTCCGTATAGTGTGATATTCTTTTCACCTACAATGATGCCAGCACCATAGCGAGGATGAATAATCTGATCACCTTCCGAATACATAACTATCTCCAGTCTCTATTGATTCAAAGAATGTGTTGTAAACAGGTTCATGATACTGGCAGACAAGCCTAAGCCCATCTGCCTTTATAGCCTGTTATAGCTGTATGACCTTACTCAACGATGTTTTCGACTTCCATTTGTGGAAGCTCGTCTTGGTCTTCGT
Organism: uncultured Anaerolineaceae bacterium; assembly: GCA_964352825.1. Lineage (GTDB taxonomy): Bacteria > Chloroflexota > Anaerolineae > Aggregatilineales > Phototrophicaceae > UBA6055. Next base: position 1,894 of record CAYGTY010000087.1, on the reverse strand, counting down.
CGTCATCATCGAGGTCTTCATCATCCATCGGCTCTTCTGGTGCTTGTGCTACGACACCCAATAGCAAGTTGCGATGTTCTTCGACATCGATGCCATTTTCTTGTAACCATGCGATGCGTTCGCCTTCTGTAATGCTATCAATATCCATCTGGACACGTTGACGATCAAAGTCAATATCGAGGATACGGACAATCACCTCATCACCCGATTTAAACATATCACTTGGGTGAGACAGATTGAGGTTATTCATCTTACTGGTATGTACAAGTCCTTCCATGCCAGCAGGTGCTGCCACAAAAATACCATAATCAACAACATTGGTGACACGTCCTAAGATGAGGTCGCCAATTTGATTACGTCCTGTGAAGGTTTCCCATGGGTCAGGTAGTAAAACTTTACGGTTCAAGCTAATGCGTTCACGTTCAACATCAATGGCTTCGATGCGAACTTCGATTTGTTGACCAATTTCCAAAACAGCGGAAGGATGGGCAATGTGTTGATGAACGATGTTTGAGATATGAACGAGACCGTCAGCCCCACCGAGGTCAACAAATGCGCCGAAATCTGTGATGTGGACAACTGTCCCTGTCACAACATCGCCGACATTCATTTCTTCCATGCGGGAACGTTTTTCTTCGAAGATGGCTTCGCGTTCGGAGAAGACCAAACGATTGCGACGGCGTTCAATTTCGATCACTTTGACACGAATTTCTTCGCCTTCAATATCGCTTTTGTTGGTATAAATATGTGAGTTCGGAATGAACCCTTGCAAACGTCCGAAGCGTACCAATACACCACCACGGTTAACACCAATACTGACAACATTGATGGTCTCTTGGGCTTCCATAATTTCTTGTGCTTTTTCCCAGTCTTCGAGTTCGAGTGCCTTGTTAATCGAGACAATCAATTCGCCATCACCATTATAAGGTTGTAATACATAGGCGAGGGTTTCTTTACCGGGTACAAGCTGTGCAATCACACTTGGGTCAAGGTATGTTAAGTCTTTGCGAGTGACGATGGCATCACGCTTTAATCCGACATCCAATAAAATTGCATTGGCATCGGCATCAATCACAACCGCTTTAAGGATTTGTCCACGTTCTGGCGACTCGTATAGATACTCATCTAATAAATCGCTGAATGAACTATCTTCTATTTCAATTTCTTGGGTACTCAATTGTCCTCCTGAGGAACAATATGCTGACGATAGGGTAAATTATCAGGAGCAATCCGCACCTGTGTATCAAGGCGGTATGTTGTTGAAACACACTGGGGGAGTTGTGTAGTGTTGGAATTTGTAGGATAGACTAATTTACACATAATTTTGCTCACATTACAATAATATCATAGTTAAGGGTACAATTCAAGATCATCCCAATTGCATTTCAGAGGATTGGTAATGATAGCAAATACTCAAAAAATTAAACTGCAAAGAACACAAAGACAAGCGATGAGATATGAGCGATGAGTCGGTAGTTTTTTAACCAGAGGTATATATGACGAATTAGGTTTCACCCCAAAGTAGTTGGATATGCCCTTTCCTGAATTGTGCATTTTGCGGTACACTTATTTCATTGTGATGGATCGTACTAGTGGAGAAACAAGAGATGGCAACCAGCTCACGTAAATGGTTTTACTCAACCCCAGAACCACGCCCTTATTATATAGAAGAGCGTGTGAATCATACTCTATGGAATAATCGCTTACAAAATGTGTACATGAGTTGTACTCAAGCAGAAAATCCAGTTAAGATGGAAGGCAACCTCAACGGGATGCCCCTCTTATTTGAATTTGTCGCAGGGCAATATTTCACACTCAAGATGGGTGAAGAACGTAAAGAGATTGTTGGCACCATTCGCCAAGTCTTACTTGGACTCAAACCCAGCTTTACCTA
>CAYGTY010000086.1:0-24975 GCA_964352825.1 uncultured Anaerolineaceae bacterium | reverse complement strand
GGTTGCATTGCGTATATATTCCTCCTAAAATAGGTTTACCAGACCCAGACGAGCGACTTGCCGTCGGGTTGCGTGGCGAGGGAGCGGTCTGCAATTGCGACCAAACAAAAGTAAGTCCGCTTCCCCCGCGCTGGGTTTAATAAATTGTTCTATCTCCAAAATATCATAAGTTCGCTATCAAACTTAGAACATCTGGTCGGGCATTTGTCCACATTTTTCAATATGAGATGCCGTACCTCCAAAATATCATAATTTTGTCACTAAACCTAGAACATTCATTCGAAAATATTTCCACAATTTTGAAAGGGTCACTCCGCCTTAAGTGGGGGGCGCATAAAATAAGGATGCAAGGGGGCAAAAGTCCCTCTCTAAAAAGTTGGAGAGGATTGAAATATACCCTGCACAAATAACCAGACCGCCCTATAATACCCGACACAATATGACCACCAATTGATGGGACTTGCATGACCCGATTGCAATATTGGACAAAATTACCTTTTCATCGAATTTTACCGATAGCATTTTTTTGTATCGGGCTGTGTTATTTATATGTCACACCCCACTTCGAGACACCTGACAGCATCACCCATGTGGCGATGATACAGTGGGTGACAGAACATCATGGTGAACTCCCTGTCCAATCGAAAGGGCATGGCGAACTCTATGGACAACAAGCCAGCCAACCCCCACTCTATTATTTTGTGATGATGCCTGTCTGGTCAGTATTTGATACGTCGGATTTTGATAGCTTCCTAAATTTCAATGACCTCGCGATTTCAGGCTATCCCTCACGTTTGGGGAATCGTAATCTAGTTTTTTATGAACAACCCCATCCACCCGATTTACAGGGAACATCACTCGCGATATATGCCATACGCTTATTGACCTTGGTAATCAGCACGGTGACTGTTTACGCTGTTTATCAATCCGCACGTGTCATCCAGCCTGATAAAGTCGGTTTTGCTGTATTAGCAACATCCTTAGTTGCATTCAATCCACAATTTTTATTCATCGGCTCGTCAGTCAATAATGACAATCTGGTGACGATGTTCGCGACCCTCATTACTTGGCAGATGTTAATTATGCTCCGTGAAGGCTTCCAGACACGGCGTAGTTTATTAATTGCCCTCTTGATTGCTTTTGCGACCTTAGCAAAATTAAATGGTCTGGTCATGGTGTTGACAGTTGCTTTAGCTGGCTTATGGGTCGCCTATCGCACACGAGATATAAAGGGATTAGTGATACTCGGCGTGTCGATGGTGGGTTTTTGGCTGATGGTAGCGGGCTGGTGGTATGTGCGTAACTTGATGCTCTATGATGAACTATTTGGCACGCGTGCAATGGTCTCAAATTATGGTGGGCGTAACACCACTTTAGAGTTATTGATTGGGGTCGAGTGGACAGGATTCCGTCAGAGTTATTGGGGGTTATTTGGATGGTTTAGCATCTTCACAGACCCACTTCATTATCGGCTGATGGATGGTTTAGCCATTATCAGTGTGATTGGTTTACTCCCTTATTTGATACAAGCGCGCAAGAAAGCCTTTGCATGGACAGCTTTTAGTTTTCTCGGTATTATGGCAACTGTCGGTATAGTGATGTTGGTGTGGTGGACATCACAGACGACAGGTAGTCAGGGGCGTTTGATATTCCCCTACATTGTGGCATATAGTTTATTAATGGCGATGGGATTATCAGCCTTACGCATCCCTGCGTGGTTAATTGGATTGCCAATGTTCGGGTTTGCGATTGTTGCGCCCTTTGCTTATATCCTGCCTGCCTATGACCACCCAGCCCAAGTGGAGACACTACCCGAAACTACAACTCAAACTTTTGCCCAATGGGATGATATTACATTGATAGGCTATGAGGTCGAAACAGATAAACGCCTCAGCAATAAAAGCGAAATCCCGATTACACTTTATTGGCGACCCCTCGCTCAATCCGATGAACCGCTGGCATTTTTTATTAGCTTGATTAATGAAAAAGGGGAAGCCATCGCTACATTAGACTCCTTCCCTGGGTGGGGAACACTTCCGCCGACAGGGTGGCAACCAAATGCCATTTATCAAGATGACCTTGTACTACAAATCCTTGAAGGTGAGGATGGCTTTTCAGCAGTTCAATTACAAATCGGCTGGTATCGTTATCCAACGGGGGGCAATATCCGTCCGATTTTGGAAGACGGGCAAGAGGGCAATACCTATACGATTCCTTTTGGTGTCTATATCAATGGAGAGACAGGGCAAGCCATTACAGAGAATCCGATTGCGGATAATACGGTTTTTGGTGATGTGATTCGGCTTAATGCTTATTCATTTGTTGAAGGGGATACACTCCAATTGGAATGGGAAATCCTGCAACCGATTGATGGTGATTGGCGCGTGTTTGCATTTGTTTTAGAAACGCCTTACGAAAATGGGAATGCGTTTGAGCCGATTCTACAAAAGGATGTATCGCCGTCTGTGCCTCTGAGTTATTTAAGGCAAGGTGAAATGATTCGTACAACCCATCTATTTGATTTAACTGAGGGCTTTGTAGGAACTTATCCTGTTTATGTGGGTTGGTATAATGGGGAAACGGGGGAGCGATTATCTGTTCCTTACCCTGCTAATATGTTAATGATTGAGGAATTGCGCTTCGATGCCAACAGCATGGATTAACCGCTGGAACCGTGTCCACTGGTTGATGATCGTCTTATTTGCCTTTTTGGCAGGTGAGGCACTTTACTTTTCGTCAATACAAAGCGACCCGCCACCACAAATTAACGATGTTCCCGAAGAGGTCAGCATCGAGTTTACAGTGGATAAATCGGCTGTACTCGTTCTCGATACCTGTGTGAGTGGGCGTTGGGATGTCGATGGCTCAGATGAAATACGTGTAAATGGTGGATTCTGGACAAGCCAAACCACAGGAACATACACGCTTTGTAATCAACCTGATTTATCACCGACGCTGGAAGTACGTTTACCCTCATCTGCAATTGCATTATACAAACTCGATGTCACTGTTGTTTATGGCAGTGGACTGCATGTGATGGGCGGATTGATTTTACTGTTCTTGGGGATGTGGATTGTCGGAGTACACACTGCCCCCCATCGTCAGTTGCTGATATTGGTTGTTGGTGTACATCTTGTTTTGGTGATTCTATATCAGCTAACCATCGATTTGAGCATTACCAATTCTTGGACATGGGATTCACTGGTTCATACTTTACCGATGGCAGATTTGCGTCATAATCTGATTGAAAGTTTTGTTTATCAACATGCCCAACCCCCTTTATATAGTCTCTATGGGGTCATTTTAGATATAGTCTTTGGCGAGGCGCATCCACAGGCAATGTTTGTTTTACAGGTGCTGATGGGCGCGACGATGTGTGGGATGAGCTATGGGTTACTATGGCACTTCACACAAGATAAAGCCCTGACGTTATTTGTATCCTTATTGCTGGCACTCAATCCTGCTTTATTCCTGTTCGAAGCCCTTATTTTATATACGATACCCGCTGCATTTTTAATCATGTGTGCCGTATTTTGCTTATTGCTCTATCAGCAAAGGCTACAAAACCGCTATCTGTATCTATTTGTCTTAGCCATCAATTTACTGGTTTTAACCCGTAGTGTCTATCACATCGTTTTCTTGATTCCAGTCGTGTTATTGGTGCTGTTGCTTGTCAGGGATAATGCGCGACGGGTCATGATTGGGTGTCTGTGTATTTGTCTATTATCTGTGGGGTGGTATGGCAAAAATCTGATTGTCTTTGATAACTTTTCGGGTAGTAGTTGGTTGGGCATGAGCTTATGGAAAGTTGCTCGTCATGATTATAGCGATGGTGAACTCCAAGATTTATTCAAAGCCGATGTCTTAACTGACCGTTCCGTGATTTGGAATCGTCCGTTTATGTCGCCCTCTGCCTATCGAAATTTTGACCGCGTTACAGACGGCGTAATCGTTTTATCTGGGAACAATTTCAATAACGCGATTTATCCTGAGATTAATCGACTCTATCAAGAGAATGCCCTGCGCTTGATTCAATATGATGTCGGACGTTATTTGAAAGGGGTTTTACGCGCTTATGGACATTATACTTGTCCTTCATCGACCTATGAACTCATGAATAAAAACCTCGATGTCTTCCCTGCTAGCCATCAAGCTGTCAGCGTTGAATTTTTCCATATGAGAGGTTTGACGCAAGAGATTACTCGGCGTGTGGGATTCTCGCAAGAAGGCTACGGCGCATGTTCCAACTTATATGGGATTCTGCCGATTATGATACTGGGCTACCCATTGATGTTATTATTCCAGTTTCGGATTAATCGTAGACGTTGGCTGGAGGGTATCCGCCGTGAGAGTGTGCTGATATTCATTTGGGGGATTGTCACCTTTACGACAATCGCCACCAGCTTCCTTGAAATCCCAGAAAATGCACGCTTCAAACTGATGATTGAGATGCCTCTATTCATCTTTCTAGTGGTGATTGTCTGGCGGATTATCAAAAACAAACAGTAAAAGCTCAATAATCACTTATCAATATAGGGTCGAACAATGTCTTCCACTAGGTATCAGTTGACGAATGATTTGCAAGATTTAGGGATTCATGAAGGAGGTATTCTGCTCGTCCATGCTTCGATGCGCTCATTAGGTCAAGTGGAAGGCGGTGCAGAAACCGTGATACAGGCTTTGCTCAATGTGTTAGGGGATGACGGAACCTTACTCTTTCCATCGCTATCTTATCAAACTGTCACCCCTCAATCTCCACACTTTGATGTGCAGACAACACCTGTCGCTAAAGACCTCGGTATCTTGCCTGAATATTTCCGAAAACGAAAAGCAACCTTACGAAGTCTTCATCCAACACACTCGGTTTGTGGTATTGGACGACTGGCTCAAGACATCCTGCAAGACCATCAAAAAGATACAACCCCCTGTGGCATTCACTCGCCCTTCCATAAGCTAAGGCATTATCATCATAGTCAGATTTTATTCTTAGGTTGTGGATTGCGTCCAAATACCTCGATTCATGCGATTGAAGAATTGGTTGAACCCTCTTACCTCTATGGCGATGTTATCGACTATGACGTTGTCGATGAAAACAATAAAGCCTTTAAGATGCCTGTCCGAAGCCATAACTTTCGCGGGTGGATACAACGCTATGACCGCATCCAAGATGTGATGAATCAAGAAAACATCCAAACAGGTAAAGTTTTAGATGCAAATTGCCATTTGGTAGACGTTGAGCCGATGTGGTCGGCTGTCCATACTAAGCTCAAAGACGATGCGCTATTTTTTGTAGACCGCGATACAAGTGAATTTGGATAACGCTATTGCTCAATGGATAATCGCTTCAGTAGAGTATTGCAACTTTTCTATGGCTTCAATTTAATGGAGTAGAGCACTTCTGCGGTTGTACTCTCAACAATTTCAAGGCGATTTATATTTGTATTGATTGGGAGAGGGAATTGACTACACGCATCAATAGCAGATGACAGTTTGGATGAATCTAGTTGAAATGCCAATGTGCAATGAGGAATCCAGAGACTAGGAACATACAATAAGTCCCAATCGACACAATGTGGATGCTGTTTGTAGAGTTCACGATGTAAGTGATGAAGTGCATCTGTTACTGTCACACCAATAAAGAGTACATAGTGCGGAGATGTAAACACAGCTAGAAATGGCATATTAATAGGTATCGACGTAAATTGTTCTGCAAAACTAGGGAGAATATCTTTAAACTCTTCGTATTTATCGTCTGGTATGCCAGCTAAGGTAATGTGAGGGGCGTAAGGTTTATCAATCATGAAACTTGATATGTTATTATCAGCCAAAGTTTTCCAATACTGACGTACCTTTGATTCTCCAGCATCCTCAAACGCACCTTGAACAGTTAACATCCGCTACTCCATCTTGCGTTAACGCACAGCCATATTCAGCAATTCGCGGAAGCCATCCATATTAATTTTTTCGACAATCCTCATATTTGGGGCATTTCCATCACGGGTTACACCATCGACCATGCCCCGATAATCGACCATCAATTGACCACGCGCATATTGTCCAGCCAGTTCCATCGCGGTGAAGCGTTCGGTCTGTTTTTCGATAATTGAGGGATCGAGTGTGATTGCCATCGCCAGTGGGTCGGGCAGAGCATAATTGGTGGCGACACGTGCCTTGAGCATATCAGCAAAGCGTCTACTGATTTTCTCAGCAAATTCACTACGGGCTGTCCCGTAATTACACCACTCCTCATACCATTCCCAATCCATGCTGTGTTCGAGTGTGGTTTCCCAGCTAATTAGTTCAGGGAAAGGGGCTTGTTTACCAAAGGTATCCAGCACAATTTGCACGGCTTCAGGGTCGGCATAAAAGTTGTATTCGGCCAAAGCGGTAGAATTACCATGTGCCGCAATCGTCCCACCCATAATAACCAGACGTTTGATTTTGCTGGGTAAGGTCGGGTCGAGGCGAACTGCTAGCGCAAGATTGGTCAATGGACCGAGTGCGAGAATTTCGTAAGTGTTGGGTTTTTCGTTAATCATCCGAATGAGGGCGTTAACAGCATGTTCGGGTTCAGGTTGACGAGTGGACAATGGAATATCCGCACCGCCTAAGCCATCATCACCGTGAACATGGGCTGCATCCACATAGGGCGCAACAAGTGGGGTATCTGCTCCCACATAATAAGGGACATCTGCTTGACAAACATCCAATACACGGGGAACATTTTTGGTGACAGCGGTCACATGAACATTGCCTGTGACCATTGTGATTGCTGCTACTCTTGTGTTAGGGTGGGCGAGTGCCATCAAGATTGCCTGCGCGTCATCCACCCCAGCATCAGTATCAATTATAAGTTGTCTCATGCACCTTTTTCGTTCTGGCGATTCTCATGCACACGTTGAGCATTCACTGCATTCATGACTTGTGTTCGTGTGAGAATCACAGAGGTATCATCTTCTGTCCCGAGTTCTTCTGGCACATCAACTTCTTCTTCTTCAAGATAAGATTTGAGTGCATCACTGAACTTTTTAACAGGTGCAGATTCCCCATACTGACGGCGTAAATCCATCAGATGATCCATCAGCCACAAATACAAATCGCCTTCGGTGCGCGTTGTTTTATCGCCTCTAGCTAATTCCAATACATTGTACTTACGAATCAACTCGACAGCAGGTTGATACACATTATGATACCAATGTGCAGTCACGGTTTCGGTTGTGACAGGTTGCCCTTCGAGATGTTCCAGTACGCGTTGGTGCATAAAAATATGCCCCATTAGTTCATGATACCGCGCAGGAATCGTAAGCGCAATAGATTCGTGGTCAGGAACAGCTCGTCCCAAGCCTGTTTCTGCAAGAAAATCCGCATAGGCTTCGGCGGCTTCCATCTCTTGGTTAGTCATCCCAGGGCGCAATGGAACGCTTGTGGGCATCTCGGTTACATGTGCTTCGATTGTTTTTGCGTCAAGTTCACGCGCGACCGACACACGGTGATTGCCATCTCGTACAAAATAGACCTCGCCGACTTTATATAACTCAATCGGTGGGGGTCCTTGCATACTGTTGGCAACGGCATAGACACGACTCCAACGTTCCCGCATATTATTGCTCTTGGGCAAGAAGGTTGCGGTAAAGTCTTTATAGCGTCCGACACTACCCACGATTTTTTCGAGTGGGACTTCGTGGATACCCAGATAATGTTCTTCGTGTAAGTTAAAGCGAGCGCGGACTTCATCAAAACTCATGAGTTCGCTTTGTTGACGGGTTACAAGCCCTAAGATTTCTTGCCAAAAGGCACGGGTACGCATACCCTGAAATTTATTCACGCCTTCGATGTAGTTGCTACGGAATGTTAAATCCTCAGCCATAGCTACCTCTTTCTACTTTGTTTTCGCTATTTGTATCTTCGGTGAAAACGCCTATGGTTATCTACACCATTATTGACGAAGTTCTCACTGAAGTTTTTATGACATCCGCACATTAAAATTTGTCGATTGTCACTATCTAGCAAAATAATTGGTTACAACTTGTAATAAGGTAACAAATTTATAATTTAAGCGTGATTTTCGATTTCACTATACCACAGTTTAATCGTTTCATGTGTTAAATTTTAGCAAAACATTTATTCAAATCTTATAAATGATAAGTAACTGTTTTGTGCATTTATTTTTTTCAAGCATAGGCGGTCAAAAATATGAAGGAAGAATTTTAAGGGGTCATAAAGCACTAATATATAGACAAGCATAATGGACAACATCTTACTTGTAAAGCATGATATTGCGATATTTGGTTAATCTTGCTAAGACTTTGTTTGATTATCTTGCTTTGTTATATTTGCTCTGTCTTGGGCGTATGTTGTGTATCCCTACAGCATTAATTTTGATGATTCTGTAGGGATGCCTGCAAAAAGCCTATCCCTGCTGTTGCGCCTCATCTTCATCATCTTGGAAGGCAAGTAAATCATCCAAGGACATCTTCGGAATCCGATTTTCGGTCATGACGGCGCGCATCTCGGTATTAATTTCACCATCTTCACCGATGTGACGGCGGATATTCGCCCCTGTTGCTTCGGAATATTCAAAGCGGTGTTCAGCAATGGCAACCCCATCGGCAATAATCCGTAAACCCCATTTTCCATCCAATTCCATTTGGTCATGAATCGGCATACGAGTACTCGGTGTCAAGAAATTGCGTCCGCGTGTCAGGTTAAAAACATCTTCATGAACATAAACAGGATTACCGCGTGCATCAACGACTTCAAAGCGGATACTGCCTTGCGCTTCTTGTGGGACACGAAGCTGGACAAAAGGTTGAATATAGTCAATATCATCTGGCAGTGACCATGTACGATAAATTTGAGGTTCGCCATCACCACGGGTGGTCAATACACCAATATCAACAGCTAGTACAGCCACTTCGTCAGGGTCAAGCCCAGCCCGTGTGACGGATTCTAGCGCATGGCGGTAGACACGTTGTTCGGCACTCGCTGGTTGTTGATTGAAGATTTCAAAATCATCGAAGTCTTCTTCTTCATCGGTCTCATAGTCATAGTTATAATCATAACTTTGACTGGATAAGTTGGAGCTGACGTTATCATTATCAAATTGGCGCACAAGGAACAATAAGCCTAATAAGACCAAAATAACAGGAAAGCTATTGCCAAGTAATGCGACTGCACCCAAAGCTAATAAGATAAATGCCAGAAACCATGTGTTGCGATTTTCATTAAAATCCATACATCAACCCTTACTTATTTTCGATTGCCCGAATACCCACCGCGACCAGAAGACTTGGGTTGTTGTAGCAAGTCTTTCAGCTGTGTCGTTTCAGGTTGTTCGACTTCATCGATGATAACGAAATCTTTGAGGTTACTGCGTTGCTTTGTGAGTTTGCCTGTATATTCTTCTTCACCGCTTAAGCGTCTACGACGTTCATTCACAGATGGGGACAGCATCAAATTGTGCATCCCAATCAAATTTCCATCGACATAAACTCTTAAATCCCAATCGCCATTGCCATCGACACCTCGATTGCCAGCAAGTGGCAAGTGATGGTCGGCTAGAATATTGAGTTCACCTTCACGCAGGTAGGTTTTCATTTCATGGACATATTGTTCTTCACCCAGTTGATTATACATCTCAAAGCGGATAAGAGCCTGACGTTCAGCTTCTTCTGGATGAATAAAAAGGGTAATAAAGGGACGCGCACCATCATCATCTTTAGAGATGTTGCGAGTACGGCGCATTGCCAGACCTTCCATCCCCGTCTGGAGCGCAATCAGCCCAATATCTAACATCACGACACCCCGTGCAAAATATCCAGCAGATGATGCCGCACGTTCAGCAGCTTCACGGGCTTGTGGGGTAATGCGTCGGCGAATCGGCGCAGTCTGCAAAACATCAATCAACGATTCTCTATCAGGTCCAAGCTCCACCATCGAAGCAATGACCGCGACTGTAAATGCGCCAATCAAAGAGAGTTGAACCGCGGCAGAGATGGGGGCAGCAAGTAAAGCAAAGCCAATTAAAAGCCCCATTGCAGTTAGCCATGCTGTGTTACGTCGTTTTAAGCGAATCATATTTTCACCGAGTTAACTTGTGTGTACATATTGTGTTTTATACGCTTGATTCGTCCATAATGTTGCATATAACAGTTGATACTCTAGTGTGCCATAGTTCAATTAGATTTACATACACAAAACATGAATATCTTGCTGATACTTCTATTTTAACACTAATGTAGGGGATGATTGCAAGCAATTGCACAGAATCTCATTAAAGATTAGACTCTAAGCATCACCTAAGCAAAGGAGTCCTCTTCACTATGAGCTTACAACCTTACGATGACCTTGCCAAATCATATGGTCTTGATGCTTTATCGGGTGTACCCATTGAGCACCCCATCTTTGAAAACCTTGGCATGTTTTTGCAAGCCAGCAGAAATGGCATGTTACGAGGCATTTGGTTTGCATCAATTTTTGTGTGGACGTTTTTCCTATTTTTCTTTGTCATTATGCCCAGTCCCGATGATAGTATTATGTTTGTTGCAGTACCCTTATTTTGCCTCGGTCCTTTTCTCATCGGGTTCTTGCTGGTCGCGGTTTATGCCTTTGTGATGAGTACCTTGCTTGCTCCACCTGAGTTGATGATTTCGGGTGTTCTCTTAAAGCGTAATGATTCGATTGACTTTGATTATAAGCAGACCTTCAAACGTGATGTGACTTTACGGTCTTTGTCCTTCACACTTATCTTACGGGAATCCGCGACATATGACCAAGGCACAACCACTGTGACGGATACCCATGATAATGTGATTGATGAGAGTGCTGAGTTTGATGTCAATATTACACCTGATACAGGGATTACTCGGTCGCTGAGTTTTGGGATTCCAGCCGATGGGATGCACAGTTTTGAGGCGCATCGCAATAAGCTTGAATGGTTTTTAAAAGTGTCGATGGATATACCAAACTTCCCAGATTTTGAAAAAGTCTATAAGCTCAAAGTTTTGCCAGAGGTGGCTGATGAAAGCTAAAAATCCAACACCGCAAATTATGGTTCGCTTTAAAGGGGCTGGGCAGACCCGTGTTTTTCAGCCTAAAGATACAATTCAAGGCATTGTCGAGATTAATCCATCGCGTGATATAAAGTGTCGTGCTGTAGAAATCAAAATCGGCTGGCATACAGAAGGGCGCGGGTCACGAGCAGAAGGCTATCCTTATTCCAATCGCCGTGATGACATCAAAGAATTATCCATGATGCACCCCTTAACAGAAAATTTTAGCTTGGTGATTCCGCCTGAGCCATGGAGTTATAGCGGACAGCTTATTAGCATCATTTGGTCGGTTGAGGTCAAAGTTGATATCGCAATGGGGGCAGACATTAATCATAGTGAGCCCTTTGTTGTGCAACCCTAATCCTATCTGGGCGAATAGATTGGTTTTATTCACCCAGACACAAGAATTCTATTCCAACCTTAATGTAAACTCACCTGAGCTATTAGCAAGGTTACTCGCAACCACAAGCGTATATGTGCCATCGGTAGGTAAGATAATATTGCTAAGCTGAGCATTGACCGTATCCCCGTCTGCGGAATAGGCTAATGGAGAGTCATTGCTATCACGCAAGAGGATCATTGCATCGAGTTCACTATCATCAGGCACAGTTAAAGTCAGGGTAACCGTATCGCCAGCTTGTCCATCAAAGTTAACAAAAACCTGTGAATCATCATATTCGATGGTAGCGCGAAGGACATTGCTATCTGTAGTTAGCTTGCGTATCGAAGTATCGCCTTCTATCAATTGGAACATCGTATTCCAATCGCTCAAGGCTTGTGTGATTTCAAAAAGGGCTTCATAAGCATCACCACGATTTTTCAGGGCAAGCGGATATTCGTCAGGGTTGACTTGGATAGCCTTTGTATAGTCTTGCACGGCAAGGTCATATTGTCCCGACCAATGATATGTTGTGCCACGATTATTATAATCAATCCAACAGAGGTAACGTTCACAGTCACCTTCACCTGCTTCTAGAGAAAGGGTGTAATACTCTATTGCCTTATCGTAGTTGTCCATATCATCATAGGCTTTACCCACAAAGAAATAGGCAAAGGGTAATTCTGTATATCCCATATCGATAGACAGTAAAATATCATCAATCCCCCTTTGATACTCGAAGGACTCGATATATGAACGACCCCGCCAATAATACGCATTGGTATAATCGGGGTCACGTTCAATCACACTATTAAAATCACGAATCGCCTGTGTGTAATCGTACCATTTGATATGTGAGCGTCCCCTTTTATAGTAAGCTGTCACTGTATCTTCATAGCCATGTTCTATTGCTTGCCCATAATCTTTAACCGCTTGGCTATATATTTCGGTCTCATAATGTAGCTCACCGCGCTCAAAATAGGCTTCGGCATAAGTCGGGTCTAGCTCAATCGCAAAGTCAAGACTCCGAATTGCATCTTGATATTGATAATCTTCGGCTTCATCCATCGCACGGTCAAATAATTGTGGGGCTGATAGAACAGAACCCGGTTCTTTTGTCGAAATCCAGTTTTCGCCACTACTCGTCACTTCTATGTTTTGCTCTTGCGCATCGATGGTTGCTTGTAGGTGGCTGACCTCAGCATTATCTTGAAATAGAAAACGTCCACCTGCCACAATCGCGACCAGTACAATAATGCCTTCGATAATAAAGAAGCTCCATCGCTTGGGACTAGCTTTGGTTTTTCCGCGTTTGGTTTTCGTAAAATCAATTTCATCACTGAGGTTGTCGTCATATTCGTTCATTTTGTATCCTCATCCTTCTGTGGTTTGTCATTCGGCTCAAGTAACTTACGCCAATCAGAACGTTTTGTTTGTGGGCTGAGTGGTGGCGGTCTTAGAAAACGGCTTGTTTGTTTATTACCAAAGCGATTTTTACGAATCGGTACAGGCGGTGTATCTTCATGAGCATGAATTTGCCAAGCATGGTCACTATGGACTTCGATTTTTTCTACACCGACACATGGTAATCCTAATTCTGAACTTTCGCAATCAATAGGTAATAGATTTTGGGCATGAATAGTCACCTCATCTCCCACTTTAACAACCCGATAAGCTCGGCTTTCAGGTTCTAGTATACCCTCAGCTTCATCTAGCCTAACAGCTTCCGTAAATTCAAATTTTTGTTGGATAGATGGGGTAGCGCGATAAAATGATTTATTAACATTGAGATAAACAGGAAGTAACAAATTAAAGGAATAAACATCTTCACCAAACCGTATACGAAGCGTTTCGAGTTTTATCTGCTTGGTGTGTGCATTACTTTGCCAGCTATCTCGATATTGAAACTTCGACTGGCAATAGACATAATCATGCCACGCACGGGTGTTAATATCATCAACAACCCCTCTAATCATAAATCGCTGACCTGCTGGTAAACCCTCAAACTCCATAATCGACGTAACAAGTTGCTCAGGTTGAAATAAATACTGGCGACGTGTTCTTTCAGCACGTTTATCCTTGGCCCATTTTAAATCCTCTGTTTGAGGTGGGCGTAACAACCAGTCTCGCGCTTGGGTGAGCTTGACTGATTCGATAGTGATATTCTGTTGTTGCCGTTGTCGTCTGAACCGACTATGATGATTTCGACGGTAATCTAAATTGACTTGTCCCAATATCTCAATTTCATCACCCACTCGTATACCCCATTCATGATGTGTGCCAAGCGATACCGATTCAGTCACCTGTGGTCTATCAGGGACTTGTAAGCCTCCAACTCGACTTATACTGAAGTGAGTTGGTTTTCTGACATGCCGAGTTTCTATCGTTAGTTCTTCGTCTAACATCAGGTTTAAAAAATTAGGAAAGGGCGTTGCGGTTCGTGCAGTTTCCCAACCATAGTCTTTGCCGAGGTAGACATAACTCTCCTGATAGATAATGTCATCTTTTCGTCTATCGGTATTTTTTGCAATGACCGCAACCAGACAAAAGCGATACCCTGAGGGCAAATTGTCAAATTGTTTTTTAGTCGAAATCTCAACACGGGGTCTAGACGCACGCCAACGATACACACGCTTGAGCCATCGGGTGTAATAATTTTGTAGACTGGTTGGTAGGCTGATTACAAACATCCCCATGACAACAACAGCAATACACCCAATCATAAAAGGGAAACCAATGATGAGGCTATCAATTGTTGTTTTGGTATGTTTAGGTCTTCGGTATAGACGAATTGAATGTAGAAGAAAGCTAATGAGATATATACCCATTATCCAAATAATCCAATCTGGATTTATCTGGTAAACAAGCCACAAAGGCAATATATACCCAATCAGAATAATCGAAAGTAACATAATAGCTGACAGCATACTTGCCTCAGACGAAAATTGGCTTACGATATATCTATTGTACATCGACTCTAATTGGGTGAAAATTAGAGCGAGGGGCAAGCGTCAGGGAAGCGTATGATTGGCGTGAATTACTGAACATCAATACCGCGTAGACTAGAGATATGTCGATTCAATTATCAAATAAAGTGAGTGGTTATTATGAGTTTATCTCGACGCGATTTCCTAAAAAGTGTAGCTGTATTCGGTGCATTATATGGTCTATCCCCTGCAATGAAGCTATTCGCAGAAAATGAAACCATTAATTATTATGCTGATTTTCTGTTGGCATTAGAGACACCCTACACCGCCCCCATGAATGAACATTTTGAAGTGTTCACCAGCGGACACACCCTCGGCATCATCTTATATGACCTCAGACGCTCACGATTATTGACGGCACTCAACTCAGAAAAATTGTTGCCTGTCGCATCAGCCTTCAAATCAGGAGTATTGATGTATTTCGTTGACCAGATGTCGGCGGATATTTGGGGAACTGTGCCAGTCGAATTTTGGAACGCGAACAGTAGTGATGAGATGCCAGAAGATTATCGCTCAAGCTGGAAGACTCACCGCGCAATTCTCCGCACCCTCTATCAGATGATTGTCTTGAGTGATAATGTCGCCACAGGGACAGTCCTCGCCACTGTTGCCAAAGCCAATAATCGTAATGATGCCGTTGTTGCATTTAATGATTGGTCGCGTGACACGGTTGGGCTATCGCAATTATCAGGTTTAGGCTCATGGAACAATGGACTCGAAGAAGACATCAATTTCATAGATGAACGCTATACGGATAATCAGACTTCGCTCAATAGTCAATTGGTGACACTTAATAATATGATGACTCCCCGTGATTTAGGGTTGTTCTATGCGTGGATGCTATCGAATATGAGTGATGAGGCACAGACGGTCTGCAAAAATCTCCTCAGTATCATCTATACCAATCGCGGTGCAAACCTTGAACGCCTATCCCAGCAATTTGAGGGTGTCGCTTATAGTAAAAATGGGTCGTTATCTACCGATGCAGGTTATGTTGTGAGTGATGGTGGGATTATTGACCTACCTGATGGACGACAATTTCTGCTAATTGTGCAATCCCTTGACCCTGACGATGCGGTCATCAGTATTGTGCCTGAGCTATTTGAAGAATTGCATAAGGTGCTATCGGGGCAATATGATGAGCTACTCCATAACCGTCACTATGAAGGCATCACCCCCGAAGAACTCAAGGCAATCTATCTCGCACATTTACAAGAAGCCTATACCCAACAAGCAGATAACCCTGACCAACTTGGACAATATCGTTACGGCTTTATTATCCCCGAAGGTGTGTCTGTATATGGCAGTCCGAGCGATGATGCCAAATTACATAACCCGATTATCAAATCGACGCGCTTTGGGGTGCATTTATTGATGCAGGGTGCGCTTGTCCGTTATGTCGATGTAGATAATAACTGGGTCGAACTGATGCCAGATGATGCCCGTGATAATGTCCGCTCCCGTTTGGGGGTACGCATGTTTGTTAAGCGCGAGGATGTGTGGTCAATTTCGCTAGATTATGCCGAGCCAATCCCCTATATGATTAACGCTGATGCCACCCCGAACGACAAATACATCGTCATCAATGTTGGAGCGCGTGAACTGGTCGCGTTTGAAGGGGAAACCCCGATTTTACGTGTGCCGATTGTGCTGAATCCTGATGCAACACCGCGTGGTGCGCAGGTCATTACCAGTAAATGGTTCGCACGTAGTATGCAACCGTGGGCACCGGGTGTCCCCTTTACCAGTTTCTTTGGGAATCAGGGTTTTGCATTACATGGCTCACCGTGGCAACGTTGGTCATCGACAGTCAATCAAGAGACGATTATGGGACGCACGAGCGCAGGCTGTGTCAATATCCCTGACTGGATGATTACCGTTGGGGATTATACGCGCCCTGCTGATGAACTCATTTTCCGTTGGGTCGGTGGCATGGAAAATCAACGCGAACTGGTCTTTGATTATCCCAGTGTGACTTATCCTGCTCTGCGTATCTTTGCTGTCGATTATCTGCACAACCTGAATAACTACTATATGCCACAGAATCTGGTTGAACAGGGCATCACATGGGATGGCGTTGCCGAGGCGATGGAGTCGATACCTTTGCAAGCTCCTGACTCGTTCTTTGTGTAGAGGTACAATGAATGCTGTATTCGAGAGGGAAATTCAAACAGGTACTTAGCTTTTACTAGAAGCTACTTTCGATTGCGGATAAATATCAACGCCAGTAACGCCAATACACCTGATGCTGACCACAATAGAAATGGCACATTTAAGCCAAGGGTAGAGAGTGTATTGCCTATGGGAGGGATAATCGTCGCGCTTGTATTTTGGAGCATCCCAACAAACCCTAAAGCACTGCCTACCATTGCCATCTCTAAACCATGAATCTCACTCACGGATGCGCCGTTTAATGCCATAAAGCTATCGAAGCACATACCCGCAATCACCATTGCTAGCATTACACCCCAAAAGGAGTCGCCCACAAAGAACATCATCCCGACACCAACCGACATCATAGTCGTCCCAAAAATCATGACAATTCGACGATTTCCGATACGGTCAGATAAATGGGTTAAAGGTACAACACCAATTAAGCTGGCAAAGAAGAAAAGCGTCAAAGCACTATCCGCATCACTTGCGACCCAGCCAATTTCACGCAGATAGGTTGGCACATAACCGACAACCCCACGCATCAACCCCAACACACCAAAGACAGCAATCCCAAATGTCCAGACCTCACGATAATGAGCAACCTGTCGTAAATTCGCAAAGATAGCAGAGATATTCGGACGTTTGGTTTTTGACTTTTCGATGGGTGGATGAATCACAATCCACAATAACCCAAGCAGAATCGACAAGACACCCATAAAAATCAAGACACCGCGCCATCCACCCAGCATCGGCGATAACACAGTTGCACTCAAGCGTGACCCTAACATCAGCCCTGTTGCAAAGCCTGCAGACATCACACCGCTAGCCAACCCCAATTGCTCAGGCGCGAACCACTCCCGATTGAGTTTAATGAAGTTTATAGGTAAGACAGGTTGAACCATACCAAATAGGAAGGATGTGAAAAACAGCGACCAAAAATCAACCGCCAAACCTCGCATTGCGCCTGTCACACCGACGGCAATACACAAGGCGACCAATGACCGCTTTGTCCCGAAGTAATCAATCAGTGGTCCACCCAGCAAGGTTGTGATAATTCCCATGACTGTGCCGACACCCCATACCAAACCAATTTGAATTAAATCGAGTTCAATTGTCTCGGAGATTTCACTGAACAATGCCGATAGCCCTGTTGTCGGGAATCCCATTGCGATAAACCCTGATAAGGTGACCATCGCCAGAATAACCCAGCGGAAATTAGAGGTATGGCGTTCAGATGGGGTGATAGGTGTCAGCATCGAATATCATTTCATGTCAATATATTTAGAATCCGACCAGTATAACGCATTGCATCATGGCTATCTATGACAGACTGATATTCGATAGGGCAATGTAACAGTTCACTTATCCATGATTTTTTATAACAAATGGGCAAAAAAATAACCACCGAGACGCAGAGAACACAGAGAAAAATAAGAATAAAAAAGGGTTTTACTCAGCACTCTTAACTCATCTCTCATGATTTAACTTGGCAACTTGGCGGTTTTAATTCCCTACACACCTCATCGAAATAATATATCAATATCCCAGCAGTAGATTAATGACAACCCCTGCCACCAAGTTCATCACAAATGGGAGTATCACCAGATAGAAAACAATTCGACTTTTGAAAACCCCTGTAAACATCAGAGTGCTTTTGATGTCTACCATAGGACCAAAGCTGAGAAAACTAATAATTGAACCTGTGGTGAAGGTATTGACAAAAGCAAGGGCGAGGAAGCTATCAACGGTGGAACAGACACTCAGGATAAAAGCAAGAATCTGCATAAAGACAACCGATAGAACAGGTCCTGTACCGAGTATCAATAAGCTCTCTTGCGAGATGAGTGTTTGGAGTGTTGCCGCGAGTGCTGACCCGATAATCAAGAAACGCCCCATCTCAAAAAACTCATCTCCAGCAATATAAAATGAGCGTAACAACTTACTCCGAAACGGGACACGGGCAATATTGGGTTGAACCTTATCGAGTGTATTTAAGGATTGGAGCTTTAACACATCTTCGGGTTGAGCAAATTTGCCGATAATTACACCGATGCTAATGGCAACAATCGCCGTTATCACAAACCGTCCGATGAAGACTGTGCCAAAGCCAAATGCGATGAATGTACTGGCGAATACAATCGGGTTCATAAAGGGAGCAGCCAGTAAAAACGCAACTCCCATCGAAATTGGCAACCCTTTAGTGAATAAACGACGCGCCACAGGTACAACCCCACATTCACACACAGGGAAGATAATCCCAAGAAATGTCCCACCAATTGCCGCACCCCAAATGTTTTTGGGAAGAATACTCAAGATGTCCTCTGTTTTGACAAACATCTCAATCAGCCCTGATGTAATTGAGCCTAATAGCAAGAAAGGCACAGCTTCGACAAAAATCCCGAGGAAGCGTGTCGAAAAGATGCTAATAATAATGGAAATGTCTGTACCTGAGGTCGTCGATTGATAGATAATTGCACCGAATATAAAGATGGCAATCAAGCTCATGATGAGGGGTCGCATGAGTTGGGGTGTTGAAGTTGTTGTCTGCGCTGGTTGCATAATCCCAAATCCGTTTTTGGGAATATTGTATCAAATTATCTCACAGAATATATTATGCGATTCCCCTTTGATTGTAGAATTTATCAATCTATTCATTTTAAAATTTGAGAAGTTTTTAGAAAACCATATCATATTTTCGGATAACGCAGGCATTGTCTCTACAGGGTTTCCATGTGTTTTCGTAGTCTATTCCACTGACTTATTTTAGATAGGTGCGTTACAATAATTCAGGAACAATTTCGGCAACCCATGCAATCGCCTCATCACGGTCTTTGTAGAATTGCACCGTGAGATTGGGTTGAAGTCGTGTCCCGACCCACTTCATATACGAGTCAATCAGATAGCGAATTGTGACAGGTAAATCAACGACAATCGCCACACGCCCTGTTGCATCTTTATTATCTTTGGCGAGCTCGGTTGCACGGTTCTGTAGATAACTCGTAAAAGCGAAGTTCAACACACCCGTTGTATCATAAACCAGATAGCGTTCTGTTGAGGGTGCATGCATCGCCACATAATCACGTACACAAGATTCCCACGCATCAACCCCTTCACGATTGCCTTGTAACACTCTAATGACCCATAAGCGCTCATGATGAAGTTTCTCAAGTTGAATGGATTCCACTGTTTATTGTCCTATGAATAGGTGAATAATCATCATTGAATACAGGTCGGCATGTCATCATCAATGTTTGTAGACAATCATCTATTGTGAGTATATAGCGGAATAGATGATCGATGTATATAGAAATCGATGTACCACTGTTAGGTGTATCCATCGATTATCAGATATTCAAATGTTACAATCATATGCGAAAGATTATGTGTCCTCTGATGGCAAATCAATAGACTCTGCATTACGTTCATCTAAGATTTTCTTACGCTCAACTTGTACACTTGCGATGCGCTCAATGGCTTCTTTAATGGCTGGAACTTTATCATTATGCAAAACTTTTGTCAGGTCTTCTAATGTTCCCTGTAGACCTTCGAGCATATATGGGGATTCTAGTGGGGCGATTTGGATAGCCCGCTCAAGGACTTCTGCTGCTAACTCTGATTTACCTAAGGCATAACGGCTCACCACAAGGTCGGCATGTCCCCAATAATTATTCACATCTGCTGCTGATTCTGCCGCAGCCAATTTTTCCACTTCTGCATACGTGGTTAGCATTTCTTCGCGTTGATTTTTCTGCATATAGAGTAGGGCAAGATTCCCGAAGCCATAAGAGGATTGCGGTGTCACGATAGTTGCTTGTTTATAAGCATAAATCGCATCATCAATTTGACCGCGCCGACGATACAAACCACCCAAGATACCCCACCATGATTCGCCGTCATCATCAACTAATTTCGGCGAGAGTTCCATTGCACGGAGCAGTAATTTTTCGGCTTGGTTCATGACTTCTTTTTTCTTGATGCCATCGTCCATCTTTTCACCGATTCGACGAATGACATAACCTAAACCAGCCAGCGCGGGGGCAAAACTCTCAGCTAGCGATTGGGCAGTTTCATAATGGTAACGCGCTTGGACAAGGTCGCCTTGTTGTGTATAGACATAACCCAAACGATAATGAATCACAGGGTTATTCGGGTCAAGTTCAAGGGCAGTCTGGTAGGTGCTGATTGCGCCTGAGTAATCTTGAGCTTTATATTGGCGTTCACCGAGTGGGATATAGGCTTGTGCGAGTAGGGCACGTTCAGTTGTCTCGCCGCGTTGTTCAGCCGCTTGTTCTAATTCGCCTTGTAAGGTTTCAAGGTCATGGCGTTGCTTGGAGAACTCATCATTAAACTGTTCGCGCGATTCTTTCAACTGGGCTTGGACTTCATCACGGGCAGCCGTCAAATCTCCCTGCGCCGAGAGGAGTCGCTGGAAACCAAATGCGGATAAGGCAACACCGACAATCGTGATAATCACACTAAACGCCTCAAATAAGCCTAAGAGGTTAAATGCGATATCGGTTGCGCTGGTAGCACGGTCAAAGGTTTCCTGTGCAGATGCTTCTACTGCCATCGCTGTAGCGGCTGCCATTTCGGCTCGTTCAACAGCAGATTCCATATCCGCAAGTTTTGCTTCTAAGGTTGCGATATAGTCGGCTTGGTCATCTATACTATCGTCTTGTGCATAGAGGATATTCACAGACAGTAAAACCACAACACATAATCCTGCCAGTAATATAAATCGACGCATAGAGATATCCTTTAATATGAAATTCTATTTAAATGTGAAATCTTTGTGATTATTTGTAAAGTCTGGAAAGTTTTTAGAGTAAGGTTTTCGGCTGAGACAGGTCTCAGCCCTACGAGTGACAGTAGTTTCGTAGGGTCGAAATCTATTCCAACTGCTGAATATAATCCAATTCTTTTCAGAACATGACTAATAAATTCGGCACAACCACTATGAACCCATCACTTTTGTAAAATGGTTGTCAAGTTTTTGCCACATGGTTTCAACACCCTCACCTGTTGCCAGCAACTTAATATCACCACCCGCGATGATTGCTTTCAAAATCTTTTGGTTAGCGTGACCTGTGCGGAAGGCAGTTGCAAGTTGATTGGCAAAACGTCCACTACCTTCTAATACAAGAATCGGTATTTTATGGTCGCCTTGGGCTGTCGCGAGGTAAATATCTTGTTGGGAAATCTTCCCCCCATTAATCAAGATACCGAGGGCATGTTTTTGCTTATTGCCACAAATGTGACGGGTGAGGTCGATAATCGTTTGCGACTCTCCGCCCCATTCATCGGAATCAACGAGGATGAAGTGTGAGTGGTTGCCATCCAGTTCGGCTTCCTGATTTTCATTGACTCGTCCTGGATACTGCACTTTCCCATAGGGTGCAATGCCGATAAGTGGGAAGCTGTAATTATGGGTACGACGGGCTTCACCAATCATCTTCATGACACCTGATTCTGTGCCACCATCAATGACCGTAATCCCATTTTCAGAGGCAAATTTTGCCACACCCTCGTCCATAATTTGGCGTGTTTTTTCAATATCTTCTTCGGACATTTGCCCAGCACCGCCTGAAATAAAAATACAGGGTGCGGGTGTCTCTAATTGTAGAGCATTTGCAATGGCCTCAATTGTCATACCTTGTTTAGCAAAGATAGCCCTTGCTGTTTGACCGTCATTAAACCGAATTTGGAAGGTTTCTTTCATAACTTTACCCATATTGTCTGGCGGTTTCTGTATAGGAGGTGCTTCACTCATCGCAACAATGCTATCTATAGATGCTAGTATAAGTGCAAGTATAATGCCACCAATTATCAACACTGGATTCATTGGTCGTGCCTTTCTATCGACTTATATTAAGTTTACAATGCGATAGACCAATTTATGGCATATATCCCGTAAGAAGCCTGTATATTTATCGTTAGGTTATTCGATGTCAGCCCCATTTGCTTCACAATTACTCGCTTGGTTTAACCAACACCGCATTGATTTGCCGTGGAGACGCAATCCCACTGCCTATCAAGTCTGGTTGTCCGAAATTATGTTGCAACAGACTCAAATTGATACCGTTATTCCATATTATATGCGATTTTTAGAAAATTACCCGTCGATTCGGAAACTTGCCGACGCATCTATTGATGAGGTTCTGAAAATGTGGGAAGGGTTGGGTTATTATAGCCGTGCGCGCAACCTGCATAAGACCGCAAAAATTGTCGCCTTTGAGCATGATGGGCAGTTCCCTGATACCGTCGAAGGTTTGCTCAAACTTCCCGGCATTGGGCGATATACAGCAGGTGCAATCGCAAGCATAGCCTTTGATGTATCGGCACCGATATTAGATGGGAATGTGATACGGGTCTTTACACGCTTACAAGATATAGATGATGATGTCACCCAAACCGCGACAAAAAACAAACTTTGGGCGATTGCTGAGGATTGGGTTACAGAAACAGATGCAGGTGATTACAATCAAGCCCTCATGGAATTAGGACAATATATCTGTCGTCCAAAGAACCCCACTTGTCCTGACTGCCCTATTCAAACCCACTGTCAAGCATTTGCAAATGATACCCAAAGCCAACGCCCAGTGAAGAAGAAGAAAGCCCCAACACCCCATTATGATGTATCGGCAGGTCTCATCCGTGATGAAAATGGACGTTTATTGATTGCTCAACGCCCGATGGATGGATTACTCGGTGGGTTATGGGAGTTCCCAGGGGGAAAACAAGAAGAAGGCGAAACCCTAGAAGACTGTCTGGTACGAGAACTCCAAGAAGAGCTTGCTATCAAGGTCGAAGTCAATGAATTATTTGTCGTTGTCAATCATGCCTTCACTCACTTCAAAATTACCCTTCATGCCTTTGAATGTCTCTATCTAGGAGCGATGCCACCCTATACAGAACCCCAAACACTGGAAGCCAAAGATTGGGCATGGGTCACAGAAGATGAACTCGAAAAATATAGTTTTGGGAAAGCTGACCGCCAAGTGATTGCCTCACTAAACGCGCGGAAAGATATGCTGTTTTAGGTGCTTGATAGGCGCGAATATGTTATCATTAGGAAAATTTTTTAACCTAAAAAGTGAGATTTTGCATATGTTTCCTTTTCATGATGAGCGTGATTGGTTTCTTGAAAGCAGGTTTGGGATGTTTATTCATTGGGGAATATACGCCCTCAATGGATGGCATGAACAAGAACAATGGCGGCGAAGCGTCCCCCACGACGAATATATCAAGTTAAAAGATCAATTTAATCCTGTTCACTTTGACCCCGACGCTTGGCTTGATGTTGTCGAAGCAGCTGGCATGGAATATGTCTGCTTTACGACCAAGCATCATGATGGATTTTGTATGTGGGATACGGCTGAAACCGACTACAACATCATGAATGCACCCTATGGGCGTGATATTCTAGGCATGTTAGCAGAAGCCTGTGAACGGCGAGGGATTAAGCTCTGTTTATATTATTCTGTCGTTGATTGGCATCATCCCAATTACCCCAATCAAGGACGTAGCCACGAGCTTGAACAACCGAAAGCGGGTGACGATCCTGACTTGGATGCCTACATTGAATATTTGAAGGCACAAGTTCGCGAGTTATGCACCAATTATGGCACAATTCATGGGATTTTCTGGGATATTAATGTGACGGGTGTGGTTGATGAATCCATCAACGACATGGTACGCGAGCTACAACCCAAAGCGGTTATCAATGATCGTGGCTTTGATGATGGAGATTATGGGACACCTGAACGCAAAATCGACACAAATAATGCCAGAGTCTTTGAAAGACGAACAGAAGCCTGCCAATCTGTTGGGCGAGAGAGTTGGGGATATCGTCCCAATGAAGATTTTTATAGCGATGTGCATCTCATCCGTAGTATTGACTTAGCAATGACAATGGGCGGGAATTACCTCTTAAATATAGGTCCTAAGCCCGATGGAACATTACCAGATGAAGCCGTCCAAATATTAAAACGCGTCGGCACTTGGTATAAAACAGTTAAAGAATCTTTTGTCACACCTGCATCGCATAAAACTGATAATATGGAAGTTCTCCTAACCGAGGAGGGCGACACACTATATGTTCATTTGGCACATCAACCGACTATGCACCGTGTGTTATTGCGCCCAATGACTCAATTGCCTAAAAAGGCGACACTCCTGAATACAGGTCAAGCTATTCCATTCAATGATGAGTCCGTTCCGACATCCCATATGGATAGTAATGGTCTGCTGGTTAAGGGGAATAAATCCTTTTTGCGCCTCTATGATATTCCCGTCAATGACTTTATGGGAACAGTCATGGTTATCAAATTGGAATTTTAAGCAAGGCATTTTTATCAGCATAATATTTTTTGAAAAAAGGAATTTTTATAATGCCTCAACAAAT
>CAYGTY010000085.1:13228-25097 GCA_964352825.1 uncultured Anaerolineaceae bacterium | reverse complement strand
AAGAATGGGTCAAACAACCCAAAGATGTCGTGCCATTAGCTGTGTTTATCGCAACGCAACCCTTACTAGGTCCGACGGGGCAGAGTTTTAGCCTCATGCGCCGTGATTCGCAATAAGTCTATTTTACGACTTTAGCAAACATGGCTTTAAGATATTCTGCTTCGGGGAAACCGATTGGATGATCGATGGCATGGGAGGTTTGTTCAATAATATCGAGTCCATAACCTGTTTGATTGGCGGTATTAAAAATGAGATTAAAAAAGACATCGGGCTTAATCCGACTAGAGCAAGATGCCATCACCAGAATGCCACCCGTGCTAACCAATGGTAGGGCAAGCTGAACCAGTCGTTTATAAGAGCTAAGCGCGCGGTCAACTTCGGCTTGGCTTTTCGCAAATGAGGGCGGGTCTACAATCACCATGTCGAATTGCCGATTTTGCTTTGCAAGATATTGCATCCCTTTAAACGCATCATCGACCATCGTTTCAACTTGTGATATATCAAAATCATTGAGTTGCATATTCGCGTTTAAAGCATCCATCGCAGGTTGGCTAATGTCGAGTGCGGTGACGGATATTGCTCCACCTGCCATTGCATATACTGTGAATGCACCCACATATGAAAAAATATCAAGAACTGTTCGTCCCTGTGCCAAATCGCGTACCCGTTGGCGATTATCGCGTTGGTCGAAGAAGAAACCTGTTTTATGCCCATGAATGACATCGGCTTCTAAGGTTAGACCGCTTTCGATAAACTGAATCGGTGCTGTGATAGGCTCACCCATTAAAACTTGACCATCGGATAAGCCAAATTTCCCCGCGTCGATATTACGACTTAAGCGCAGAACCAGTCGGTCAAATGATATGCTCTCTTGCAATGCTAATAAGATGGTTTCTAAGTGCGGAATCCACATAGCGGAATATATTTTCATGACCAATGTATCGTTATAGCGGTCAATGATGAGGGCGGGAAAATGGTCACTCTCGCCATAAATAAGTCGATAACCTGTTGTCCCTGAGTCAATCAGCGGTTGACGGATTGCTTGTGCTTGTTTTAGCTTTTCGACAAACCATGCTTGATTGATACGGGCTGGTTGATGAGATAAGATTTTTATGCGAATAGGAGATGTCGGGTCATAGAGTCCGACGGCTAGAAATTTATTTTTCTTCTTATCATAAATAATGGCAATATCACCCGCTTGTCCATCTGAGCTTTGCTTGGTGATGCCATTATCATATACCCACGGATGCCCTTGCTTGATGGCGCGTTCAGCCGCAGGTTTGACCTTGATAGCAATATTTTGACTAGCAATTTTGGGAAACTTTGAAAAATTTATCATCATGGCAACTTAACTCAATTGCAAAGTAAATGTGGGATAAGTTACTCAAAATGATAATGTTATCCCAACTTTATCCCAAATTTGGGATATATTGGGATATATCACAAATAAAAACTAGTTAATTCGACCAGTTTCGTTTACTTGATTGATTTTGAGTTCGGCGTTTTCGAGTAATTTTTGGCAGTGTGCTGTCAGCAAACGACCTTGTTCATAGACTTCAACAGATTTTTCTAATGACAAGTTACCTGATTCAAGCTGGTAGATGACTTCTTCCAACATAGTATAGGCTTCTTCATATTTTAATTTGTCGATTTCGTTCATTAATTGTCTACTCTCACCTTGATTTGACTATCATGTAATTGGATGGTCAGGGAATCATCTATATCAACCTGTGTTGCTGACCGAATAACTGTATCATTTTCATCCGTTATAATAGCATACCCACGTTTGAGAATCGTAAGCGGATTTGCTGAATCTAATGCAGAACCCTTTACGGATAATCTCTCGTTTAATCTTATCATATTCTGATTGATGGCACGAGTAAGACGGGTTTGAATATCGTTAATTTTTCCTCGCGCATTTTCGACTGCTGTTAAGGGGGTTAAATAGCCCAATCGTTGCTCTAATCTATCTAACTGATGCTCTTGTTGCGTTAGCATCGCTTCAAATAAAGTATTTAACTCAATGGTGCGCCTATCGAGGTCAATTAATAAATCATCTTGATTGGGTGTGGCGACTTCGGCGGCAGAGGATGGTGTTGGGGCGCGTAAGTCTGCTACAAAGTCCGCGATTGTAAAATCAATTTCATGCCCGACTCCGCTAATCACTGGGATTTGACTTGCGAAAATGGCTCTAGCTACACCTTCATCATTAAAACACCATAAATCTTCAATCGAACCACCCCCTCGTGCCACAATAATGACATCGACATCTGTAAAGTCATTTAATCGCTGAATGGCTTGAATGATTTGGGGCGGTGCGGAGTTCCCTTGAACCAATGTCGGGCTGAGAATGACTTCAACCATTGGGAAGCGACGACGGAGGACATTCTGCATATCTTGATAAGCAGCGGCAGTGGGGGATGTCACAATCCCGATTTTTTTTGGAAAGGCAGGGATTGGACGTTTGCGCTCTGTGTCAAATAATCCTTCTGCATCGAGTTTGGCTTTGAGCTCTTCAAATTGGCGATATAAGTCACCCACACCACCAACGGCTTCGATTTGGTCAGCATAAAGTTGATATTCGCCCCGTGCATCATACACACTGATGCGACCATGAACGAGGATTTCGTCACCTGCTTTGACATCAACTTGTACATATTGTGTCGAACTACGGAACATCACACAGCGTAATTGTGCATTTTTATCTTTGACATTGAAGTACCAATGACCCGATGATGCTTTGGTCAGATTGGAGACTTCACCCTGCACCCACACACTGCTGAGGGTATCATCTGCATCGAATAACTCATGGATATATGCTGTAATATCTTGTACAGAAAATGTTTGCATGATGTTTCTCAGATAATTTCTATGACAAACCCCGTTGTGACTTCTGCATTAGGGATATACAATTATGTCAGATTTTAGATTGATATTCTATTGGGGATTAAAAATGGCATATTTAAATGAGCAAGAACGCGACAAATTGTTAGATGAACTGAAAGATATGAAATTCAACCGTGCAAAAGGTAAGTTGGCACGGATGGATCCTAAAGGGCGGTTAGCATATTATCGTAATGTGCAGATGGCTGGTGAATGGCATACCAAATATATTTTGGAGGGCTTGGGTACAGTTGTGACCTTGGTTGAAGTGAACGACTCTGCAAATACCGAAGCTCAAAATAAACAAAATTATGAATTCGTCAATATTATTGTTGAACCAACCGCAAACAATCGTACCTAATTTCAGCAACTTCCATTTTGTCTCTGGGTTATTGGCTATGCTGGGTCATATGATATGTCCCGATACTATACAGAATCTTGTGGAAGGATGAAATATGCTTAGAACACTCTCAATTACCAAAGATTGGTCATTATCAATTCGCATTGCAGGGATTGTGTTCTTTACACTTTTGACAGCACTTGGCGCACAAGTCGAAATTTGGTTTGGCGGTCCTGTGCCATTTACATTACAAGTTTTGATTGTTTTGTTGGCTGGGATGGTCTTGGGGGCGCGTGATGGTGCTATCAGTATTATGGCTTATCTCGGTTTGATTGTATTAAATTTACCTGTTGCGGCTGGTGGGGCTGGTGCTGCTGCACTTAGTGGTGCAACGGTTGGTTATATTATTGGTTTTATTCCTGCGGCATTTATCACGGGTTGGCTAGTCGAACATAGTGTTGACCGCACATGGCAACGTTGGATTGCTGGTATTGTCGGTGTCTTGGTGATTTATGCTTTTGGTATCCCTGTCTTAAAGATTGGTGACAGGTGCAGAAGGCTGGCAACAAGCATGGATGTGGGGTGGGTATCCTTTTCTCGGTCTTGATATGCTTAAAGCCTTAATCGCCGCGACAGTCACAGAAGGCGCACGGATTGCTTTATTACGCCGATTGATGAAATAACGCGATTGATAAATTTGTATCAGACGTAGGGGTGAATCTCAGTTTCACCCCTGTTTATTTGGTGTTAACGTTGTGCGATGCTGAACCCATTGCCATCAGGGTCGCTAAATTCTGCCATCACACCACCCCAAGGCTGTGCTTCAGGTGCTTTCCCAAAATTAACAATATCCTTCTTTGCATCATAAAAGGCTTGCACATCAGCCGTATCAAAAATCATGCCTGTTGGGATGCCGACTTGTGCACCGGGAAATGGACTTAGTAGGGCGATACTCGTAACTGCACCTTGTGGGACAACTTCAACCCAACGGAAGTTTTCGCCCATCATGGTATCAACCCGTACTTCCATACCGAGTACATCCCGATAAAATTCAATTGCTTTATCTTGGTCACTTACAAATACGCGCGTCACTTGAATATGGTTAATCATTATCTGTCTCCATGTTTTGGATTGGCTTATCATCTAACAGTGTGGAGAGTAGACCAAACATCCGTCGCCAACCGAGACCAATAATCGCACTGATTGCAATATCTGCTAAACCTGTGAAGCCAGTATGGTCAAGTTTGAG
Source organism: uncultured Anaerolineaceae bacterium (assembly GCA_964352825.1). GTDB lineage: Bacteria > Chloroflexota > Anaerolineae > Aggregatilineales > Phototrophicaceae > UBA6055. Next base: position 20,625 of record CAYGTY010000085.1, on the reverse strand, counting down.
GCGTGTGCCATTATTTTCGGGTAATAATGTGATGGTCACTAAGGTTTCGTTTCGCATCACACCGCCTTTGAAGTTATAAGCAAGCTGTGAGGGTGGGTCAACCAAAATCACTTCACAATATAGCGTTCCATCCCAATTTCCACTGATGTCCTTTAGCTCAAACTTGTGTCCGACTTCTGGCTTAAAGTCGTTATCCATTTGCATCCATTGCTTCACCAAGCTGGCGGTTGTGATGGCTCGCCAGACAAGTTCGGGTGGATGTGGATAAAAGCGATTGAGGCGAATATCACGTTTCATCTATTGTGTTATCCTCATCAGCTAAGTCATTGAGCAAGTTGCCTAAGCGATCTAGATTGGAGTTCCACATCCCCTCAAATTGCTGTATCCAGCGATAGACTTCATTGAGATTATCAGGTTGAACTTGATAGACTTGCGTCCGCCCGTGTTTCTCGCGCGTGACAAGCCCTGTATCAATTAACAAGGTCAGATGTTGTGAGATAGCAGAACGCGATACCTCGAATGGTTTGGCGATTTCGTTGGTGGTCATACTCCCTTGTGCGAGTGCTTCCAATATTTGCCTGCGAACAGGATGGGCAATCGCGATAAATACATCATCTTCAGATTTATAAACAGTTCTGGAAGGCATATCCTTCCCCTCTTTTGATAGCTACCAAATATTTGTTCTATGTCGACATGATTATTATATGTTAGGACTAGCTAACGTGTCAAGCAATAAAAAAGGCAAGTCAAAACCTGCCTCTCAAGTTTAAGGTATGATATTTACCAGACGTTGCTGACAATTTCCTTTTTGCCGAGAATTGTAAATTCGACACTATCCAGCTTTTGAATCGTTTTATGTACGGAACAATGCTTTGCAACGCGTTCAATTGCTTTTTCACGATTCTCAATATCGCCATTGGGTATCTCAATATCCACTGCAATCGAGGTCATATTCGCTTGGTCTGCATCGGTTTCATATTGGATTTCGACTTGAAGGTCGGTTGCATCAATGCCATGTTCTTCGCAATATGTGCTGATGACCATAGCCACACATGTGCCTAAGGAAGAAATGAATAATTCAATCGGCGTTGGACCGCGGTCTTGACCACCAACATAACGAGGTCTATCAATCGTCAGGCGGTGTTTACCAATGTGAGCTTCTACAAGTCCTTCTCCCTTATAATAACTCATAATTTTCGCCATCGGATTGTCCTTTCGTTGTCATCATTTATTTATGTACCTATTGTAGTGAATTTGTTTAATTGCTTATAGTGACAGGTGTCATATACATATTGTGAAATTATTCACAATTCAGATGGTATTATAAGTTCAAAGTCTGCCTGACCGACCACTTGACCATTTACCTGTATCTCAATCCGATGTTGCCCTGCATAATATTTCCGTGTTGAGATGGGGCGGATGCTATGGGACTTTTCTATTGTGATGGTTTCGTTTGCATCGAGATTGACTTTTTTCAGCTTAAACACTTTTGGTGCTGTTTTCCTATTGGCTTTGACGAAGTGCATGATGTAGTCGATCATTAATTGCTGAGGTTTACTGCTTGTACTGGTTAGTGTGAAGCCGATTGCTAGATTATCACCGAATATCAGTGTATCGGGTGAGATTGTGAGATCATCTAAACGAACTTCAGCCGAGCCAAACCCCAGCAGACTCAAAGCGCGTGAATCTCCTTTTTTGACCAATGTCCTTAGGGAATGATTGATAAGCCAAACTGTTCCCTCTGATGCCCCTTTTTGCCAGTCCTCGACGATGTCTAAGACACGGTCAGGATGATCTTTTGTGATGTCATTGAGATGATTGGCAACTGAACGGCGAACATATAAAGATGGGTCATCTTTCAAGTGCTGTAATAGCGCAATAGCAGGGGATGGGTCTTTGATGAAATCAGGTAACTGAGAAGCCCACGGTAAGCGTGGACGTGTACCTTCACTCACCAAACGGCGAACATGCTCATTACTATCTTTGACCCATTGATGTAATGCCGTTAATGTTTGCTCTGGGTAGCGCATGATAAAGGGACGAATCGCAAACTCACAAGATACATAGCGCGTGATAATATACATTGCATCCATCGACGCATCAAAATCATCCACACCATATTTCTCAACAAATGTTGGAATCGACAATAAGCGAAAACCGACATCCTCAATATGCTCAAAATCATGCGAGCTGTCATCTAGTATATCGACTAAAATTTGTACCGCTTGTGAATAATCCTCAGGCAAAAACGTGTATAGCTTATCAGCGATTAACCCGAAACGGGGCTTAAGCTCAAGTGAGTGTAACTCTGCATCAACGGCTGTGATGAAGTCGCTTTGAGAAAAATCAGGATAAATTGAATGAATACGCTCAGCCATTTGTGTGACTAAAAGAATATCGATTTGGTCTTTTAATGCTGGGAAATCGGACATTTTACTCTCGTTTACATGTTTTAACTAAAAATGTTCATTCAAGTGGAATAGCACATGGGTTATTCCCTACTTTCAACTTCTTAAATATTACAATAAAACAAGGGCATGTCTGACACACCCTGGTTCAGTAAGGAGGATAGCGTTAGATTACACATGGTCAATTGATGTCACTAACCATATGGATAATACACGAATTTAGGTTGGGTTTGCGGATTGCCAAAATGCAATACGATTCCCCATTGGGTCAAGGAAGATACCCAGTAGAGGTGCTTGCATTCTCACCCGTAATATTCTGGCAATTTTTTCAGCCCTTTCCACTGCTCATTGTCATGACCGAAAATCACCAGATCAATATGCTCATGTTTGACCAGATCAAGTAGCTTAATCGTACTTGTGTGGATTGCTTTAGCATCTGGGTTATTATCGTCATCATTCTCGTCACCGTTAAAGCTCTCACTGAAGGGTACAGCATCAATTGTCAATAAAATCATCCCTGTTTTGGGCAACCTCAATAGCACTGATTGATGTCCCGGCACATGCCCACTCGTTTCAATCAGCTTCAATCCCGATAGCAGTTCAGTATCGCCATCTACTAGCCGAATGCGCTCCATTGGCTGATCCCATTCGGATTTAATGTTGGCATAACGTGGGTTAGTCGCCGCATCCAAATGATGTACACGCTGAACAACATAATGAGCCTTCGTGAATGCCGCGTGTCTTCCAGCATGGTCGCCATCATAATGGGTCGAAATGACTGTATGAATATCATCTGGTTTTAAGCCAATGCTTGCTAATTGCTCGATAACGTCCTGACCATTCTCAAATTCCGATTCTTCTTCAGGTATAATCTCTGGTAGACCACTATCAATCAGAATATTCTTGCCGTTAGCTGTTTGCACCAGATAGCAAACAACTGGAATCTCATATTCTGGCACAGATCCAACCTGCATCAGATAAAGACGCTTCACAGCATCTGGGCTCATAATCTTCTCCTCGGAATTGAAAGCTATATTTAATTAAAGTTATTGGGTTGCAAAGTAAGTTGTGCTACAACAACAAATAAATTAGGTAATGTTTGTAGGGATAAAACTATGTTATTTTCTTATAAAATCTAACACCACTATCATGAAAAGAATAGATTATTTGTTCTAAATTGTCAACTTAAGTGATACTTGAGGTTTGATAAAGACGTAAACTAGATTAAGGGTTTGTTCTATACAGAGGTATGTTCTATACAAAGTCTAACGCTACTTTTTTTCTCATCGCACGTATACTTAAGCATAAGGTGACATTAAACGTCACAGATTATATTTATTGTCTAAGAGCAAATAGAGGTGAAATCCATGCGCGTGATTGTGCATACAGGTAAAGGTGGGGTTGGCAAAACCAGCATTTCTGCGGCAACAGCACTCCGTTGTGCAGAACTTGGCTTAAAGACGATTGTCATTAGTACGGATACGGCACATAGCTTGGGTGATGCCCTTGATAAAGAGGTCGGTCCAGAACCTACCGAAATTGCAGAAAATCTATGGGCGCAAGAACTTGATACTCGTTACTCTATGGAACGCTATTGGGGTAAGATTCAAGAATATTTGGGCGCATTTTTTAATCGTGAAGGGATTGCAAATGTCAACGCTTCCGAAGTCACGATTATCCCAGGGCTGGAAGAAGGCGCACAGTTACTGTGGATTAATGAATACTTCCAAAAAGGGGAGTATGATGTCCTGATAGTCGATGCCGCACCAACAGCCGAAACCATTCGCTTATTGAGCTTGCCTGATGTGACCCGTTGGTGGGTGGAACGCTTGATGAAAATTGCGCGTGGGCTAGACAGTGTCATTCGTCCTGTGCAAAAATTATTCCGCGGTAAACGTAATGAAACAGGGATTGATATTGCTGAGAATGCTTGGGATCAAGTGCAAATCTTGTTTGATACCCTTGATGGTGTCCGTGATTTGTTGACAAACCCCGAAGTTTCTAGTATTCGCCTTGTTGTCAATCCAGAACGTATGGTCATCCGCGAGACACAGCGTACCTATACCTATCTGAATCTATATGATTATGCGACAGATGCGATTTTGATTAATCGTATTTTCCCAGAAGAAGTCAAAGACCCTTATTTCAAAGTGTGGAAAGAACGCCAAGCGAAGAATATCGAATTTGTTAGTGAGGCTTTTGGCTCGTTGCCTGTATATAAAGCACCACTCTTTGGTGAAGAAATGGGCGGTTTGGAAATGTTACGTCGCTTAGGGCGCGAGTTATACGGTGACCAAGACCCTTCAGAAAGACTATTTGATGGTGTTGTGCATAAAGTCGAAAAACTAGATGATGACAATAACTGGGTCTTACGTGTTCCGATTGGCTTTGCTCGTAAGGAAGAACTTGACCTCTACCGCTCTCGTGATGAAATCACTTTAACCGTTGGTCCTTATCGTCGTAATATCGTCCTTCCTGATGAATTACAGAGTTTGGAAATCACAAGTGCAAAATTCGAAGACCAGAACCTCAACATCCGATTCTCAAAACAAGCAGAAGGTTAATGTAAACGGGGCGAGTATGAATAGCTCGTCCCTTCCTATGATGATTAGTGAAGCTGAAAGAAATGGCAAAGTCCGTATCCCCGTTCCCTATCGTGGCGAATCTATCCAATCGCCCTCGCCGAATGGTAAAAAACCGCCGATCCCTGCCGAAGGGTCAATCACTACTGTTGTCCAACAAGCACAGGACGCTGTTGACCAAGCCACGATGTCTGTCCAAGAACGGGTCAATGCTCAACGACCCCGTTCAATACGGATGCAATATCGCTTTCTAAAATCCTTATTTTATGCGCTGTGGTTATTTACACGATTGATATTTTGGGATGTGTATGTCGCAAAATACTTCCCTAGATTGGCGCGTGGCACACAGATGCGACGTTGGAAGGGCTATGCGCGCGGATTTAGTCGATATGCGATTTCGATGGGTGGGGTCATGATTAAGTTGGGGCAGTTTGCTTCAACCCGTGAAGACATCTTACCTGAAGCAATTGTCCGCGAACTCGAAAACCTGCAAGATGAAGTTCCGAGCGTCAAATATCAGAAAATCAAAAAAGTCATCGAAGCCGAAATCGGTAAAATTGATGACCTCTTCACATGGATAAATGAAGACCCTGTTGCCGCCGCATCATTAGGGCAAGTGCATCGCGCCCAACTCAAAGACGGTGACCGTGTTGTCGTTAAAGTACAACGGCCGAATATTCGTGGGACAGTTTATACTGACCTTGCGGCTTTATTCATCGTTGCAAAAATTTCGATGCGCTTTGGTTTTATTAGTCGTCGCGCAGAGATGGTTGGCTTGTCCGAAGAGTTTGGGCGGGTGCTACTAGAAGAAATCTCTTATGAGACAGAAGTCCGCAATGCCCGTAAATTTGCGCGGATGTTCCGTGACAATATGGGTGTGTATATTCCTAAAGTTTATGAGGAATTGAGTACCGATAAAGTCATTGTGCTGGAAGATGTCACGACGATTAAGATTAATGATTATGCTGCCTTAGAAGCCAAGGGCATTGACCGTAAAGACGTGGCGCAACGTTTACTCGATACCTATATGCAACAGATTTTTGAGGAACGCTTCTTCCATGCAGACCCTCACCCAGGGAATCTGTTTGTATATCCATTACCAGTCGAAGATGAAAGCCTCTATATCGGTAAGGGTGGGCGACCCTTCTATTTGATTTTTATTGACTTCGGCATGACGGGGTCATTAACCAAGGAATTGACTGAAGGCATCATCCGAACCTTAGAAGCTGTCATTACCCAAGATGCCGATAAGCTGGTCACGGCGTATGAAGATTTAGGTTTCTTGTTGCCAAGTGCCGATAATAAACGGATTCGTCAAGCTGTCCAAGTTGCCTTTGATGAGGTGTGGGGCATGAGCATGGCGGATATGCGGGATATGGACTTTGACCGCGCTGTGCAAATTGGTGAGCAATTCAACGACCTACTCTTTGATTTACCGTTCCGTGTACCCCAAGATTTTATTTATCTGGGACGGACGGTTGGTATCTTGAGTGGGATGAGTACTGCACTTGACCCAGCATTTAACCCGTGGACTGTCATGCAAGATAATATGACACATTTGCTGACCCGTGGCGATAATAATGTGATGCGAGAAATTGGAACATCACTGACTAACCCGATGCTGTCGATGCTGACCAGTGGACCACAAGCCTTCTTCCAGAACATCCAATCATTGATTTTACCGGGAACAGCACGACTTGCCGAAACTGAAAATCTGCTCCGTCAAATTGTGAATGGCGAAGTCGAGATTATCACGCAACCGGGAGTGAAGCACCAGAAGTCACTCAACAAAATCGAAAGCCAAAATCGGCGGACGACCCGTGCTGTGATGTTTGTGGGTTTCATGATAACGGCAACCTTATTTCATACCAGTGGTGATTTGACACTATCAGGCTTGGGGTACGGTGCATCATTCTTGGTCTTTATCACACTGATCCTCACGCCATCGAATGGATAAATATGTAAACAGGAGTTAAGCTGACTGAGCAATCTAAATTATGAGGATTTGAAGATGAATCGACAATCACAAAGTTTATTCACTCAGTCAGCCGATTTATATTCTGAATATCTTCAAAAAGATATTATCAACCCTCATTTACAATCCCATCGTATACAACATAACGAAACGATATTTACTGCGGAAGATGGGATTGCGATTTTCTTGACTTTATTTACTCCTAGAGATATTCGTTCATATTTGGATTTTTCTGTTTTGGATTTCCCTGTTTATGAGAATACAATCGAATTGTTAGAAGAAATGAAAAAGAGTCATATATCTATATTGGTTGCTTAAAAGAGATTATTCTATCAATTAAAAGTAGAAGCACTGTTGCTCAGCTATCAAGGCACTCCATGAATTTATTGATACGGGACAACGCCCAATCTGTATTAACTGGCGGGAATAAAA